>NZ_JAWLHP010000027.1:0-39652 GCF_041690275.1 Thioalkalivibrio sp. | reverse complement strand
AAGTGCAGGAATAGTGGGCCTATTTCAAACTTGCCCAACGCAGCGCCGGCGCTTCTGGCGAAGCGATCTGGTACCGAACTTTCCGCATGGCCCACTAGGGCGGCGCTTCCGTGCGGCACAGCGAGCCGCCGCCAGAATCGCCCACCGCAAGCCGGCCCGGCGCACCGCCCGCCTGCCTGGCTAAGCGATCTGATACCGGGCCGTCCGCACGGCCCGATAATGGCCCTCAGTCCACCCAGATCGTCTTCGCATTGACGAACTCGCGGATGCCGAGGGCGGAAAGCTCGCGCCCGTACCCGGAATCCTTCACACCGCCGAACGGCAACCTGGGGTCGCTCTTCACGATGCCGTTGACGAAGGTGCACCCGCATTCCAGCCGCCGCGCCACGGCCTCGCCGCGGCCCGGGTCCGAGGTCC
Organism: Thioalkalivibrio sp.; assembly: GCF_041690275.1. Lineage (NCBI taxonomy): Bacteria > Pseudomonadati > Pseudomonadota > Gammaproteobacteria > Chromatiales > Ectothiorhodospiraceae > Thioalkalivibrio > Thioalkalivibrio sp. Next base: position 39,235 of record NZ_JAWLHP010000027.1, on the reverse strand, counting down.
ACACGCTGCCGCCAAGCCCGTAGCGCGATGCATTGGCCAGCGCCACCGCCTCGTCGACATCGCCCGCGCGGGTCACGGCGGCAACCGGCCCGAAGGTCTCCTCGTCAAAGGCCGCCATCCCGGGACGGACATGGTCGAGCAGCGTGGGAGCATAGAACGTGCCCAGGCGCTCCAGCCGCTGCCCGCCGGTGACGCAGACCGCGCCCGCCTCGATGCTCCGGCTCACCTGGTCATGGAGATCGTCCAGCAGATCCTCGCGGGCCAGGGGACCGAGATCGGTGTCCCCGTCCATCGGGTCGCCGACACGCATCGCCTCGATCGCCGCCTTCAGCCCCGACACGAAGCCCTCCGCCATCGCCTCCTCGACGATGAAGCGCTTGGCGGCGATGCAGGTCTCGCCGTTGTTCTGGAAGCGCGCCTTCACCGCCTGCTCGACCACGCGATCGAGATCGGCATCGGCCAGCACGATGAAGGCGTCGGACCCGCCCAGCTCCAGCACCGTCTTCTTCAGATGCTGGCCGGCCGCCGCGGCCACCGCGCGTCCCGCGCCCTCGGACCCGGTGAGACTGACTCCGCGTACCCGGGGATCCTCGATCACGCGCGGCACCGCGTCCGAACCGACCGGTATGTTGCGGAACACGCCCTCGGGAAATCCCGCCGCACGAAAGACCTCCTCGAGCGCCGCCGCGCAGCCCTGCACGTTCGAGGCGTGCTTGAGCAGCACCGTGTTCCCGGCCAGCGTCGCGGGAACCGCCTGGCGCATGGCCTGCCAGTAGGGGAAGTTCCACGGCATCACCAGCAGCACCGGCCCGAGCGGCTGCCAGGCGATCAGCGAGCGCCCGGCGTCGGAGGCCACCATCGTGTCGACCAGGAAGTCCGGGCCGTGCGCGGCGTAGTAGTCGCAGAGGACCGCGCACTTCTCGACCTCCGCGCGTGACTCGGCGATCCGCTTGCCCATCTCCTCGGTCGCCAGCCGCGCCAGGGTGCCCGAGCGTTCGCGCAGCGACGACGCCAGGCCTCGCAGTGCCTCCACCCGCTCCGGCATCGGCAGCGCCGACCACGCGGGAAAGCGCTCTCCCGCCTGTGCGATGGCCGCGTCCAACTCGCCTGCCTCGAGCGCGGTCCAGGTTCCGAGACGTTCCCCGCTGGCCGGATTGATGCTGATCATTTCAGACATGTGATCCTCCTGATGACCGGGGTGCCCGACCGGGCACACCCGTGCCGGCTGCGATGAGTTCCCTACTCCTGGGGACTTGCGCCACCCCCGGGGGTTCCCGGGGATTCCCGGGGATGCCGGGACCCGGCGGGGTGGAATCGCTGTGGTCGCGGTGCCGCCGCGTTAGTATAGGGACAGACCCATCGCCAACCCGACAGGCCGGAGAAAACCATGTCCATCCAGCACGTCTCCCTTCTTGGCGGCACCGGTTTCGTCGGCCGCCACATCGTTGCGCGGCTCGCGGAAAAGGACATCAAGGTGCGCATCCTGACCCGGCATCCCGAGCGGCACCGCGACATCAAGGTCATGCCCGAGGTGGAGCTGATCAGCGGGGACACGCATGATCCCGGCACCCTGAACGGCTTTTTCTCCGGTACCGACGCGGTGATCAACCTTGTTGGCATCCTCAACGAGAAGGGCCGCGACGGTTCCGGCTTCCGCAAGGCGCACACGGAGCTGACGGAAAAGGCACTGGCGGCCGCGGAGTCCCAGGGCGTGCGGCGCTTCGTACAGATGAGCGCGCTGAAGGCCGACATGGCCGATCCGCCAAGTCACTACCTCCGCAGCAAGGGCGCCGCGGAACAGGCCGTCTTCGCCGCTACCGCCTTCCCGGTCACGGTCTTCCGGCCCTCCGTGGTCTTCGGTCCCGGTGATTCCTTCATGAACCGCTTCGCGGCACTGCTGAAGATCTCGCCCTTCATGCCGCTGGCGCGGGCCGATGCCCGCTTCGCGCCGGTATTCGTCGGCGACGTCGCGGACCACTTCGTGAATTGCCTCGACGATCCCTCCACCTTCGGCAAGGGCTTCGAACTCTGCGGTCCGCGCATATACACGCTGGCCGAAATCGTGCGCTACGCCGGCCGGTTGAGCGGCCGTCGCCGTCCGATCCTGGGTCTTCCCGACTGGGCTGGCAAGATACAGGCCTCGGTGCTCGAGTTCGTGCCCGGGAAACCGCTGTCCCGCGACAACCTTGCATCGCTGTCGGTGGACAGCATCTGCACCGGCGAGACGCTGCCCTGCCCGACGCTGCTCGAGAGCGTCGCCCCGGCCTACCTCGGCCAGGAGGGCCACCAGGCCCGCATGCAGCGCCTGCGCAGGGGCGTGCGCGAGTAACCGCGCGCGATCGTGGAGACCTTCCTCGTCGGCGGCGCGGTGCGTGACCGACTGCTCGGCCGGCCGGTCTCCGAGCGCGATTACGTGGTGGTCGGCGCGACGCCCGAGAGGATGGAGTCCCTCGGCTTCCGCCCGGTGGGACGGGATTTTCCGGTCTTCCTGCATCCGCAGACGCACGAGGAGTACGCGCTGGCGCGCACCGAACGCAAGACCGCGCGCGGCTATCGCGGCTTCAGCTTCAATGCGTCGCCCGAGATCACCCTGCGGGAGGACCTCGCACGGCGCGACCTGACCATCAACGCGATGGCCGAGGCCGCGGATGGCACCCTGATCGATCCCTTTGGTGGCCGCCGCGACCTCGAGGCACGGGTGCTTCGCCATGTGTCCGCTGCCTTTGTCGAGGATCCCGTCCGCCTGCTTCGCGTGGCCCGTCTTGCCGCACAGCTTGCCCCCTGGGGCTTTCACATCGCGCCCGAGACCGGGACCATGCTGCGCGAGCTCGTTCGCAACGGCGAGGTCGATGCCCTGGTTCCGGAACGCGTCTGGGCGGAATGCGAGAAGGCGCTGGCAAGCCCGGCCCCGGTTCGCTTCTTCCAGATCCTGCGCGACACGGGCGCGCTGGAGGTGCTGTTCCCGGAGATCGCCGCCCTCTTCGGGGTGCCGCAGCCACCCCGCTATCACCCGGAGATCGACACCGGCGTCCACACCTTCATGGTGCTGGAGCAGGCCGCGCGGCTCAGCCCCAGGCCCGAAGTCCGTTTTGCCGCCCTGGTGCACGATCTGGGCAAGGCGGACACCCCGACGGAGACTCTGCCAAGCCACCGGGGTCACGAGGAGCGCAGCGTGGCCCGGATCCGGGCGCTCGCGGAGCGCCTGCGCGTTCCCAACCGCTATCGCGATCTCGCGATCAGGGTCGCGCGCCACCACGGGCTGGTGCACCGTGTCTTCGAGCTGCGGCCGAAGACGGTGGTCAAGCTCCTGGAGGCGATCGACGTGCTGCGCCGGCCGGAGGGCCTGGAGCCGTTCCTCCAGGCGGTGGAGGCCGACTACCGGGGGCGGGGCGGTGGCTTTCCCGACCAGTCCTACCCGCAGGCGGATGCGGTGCGCCGGGCCGCCGAGGCGGTCCTGGCCGTGTCACCGCAACCACTGCTCGATGCCGGCCTGCGCGGCGCGGCACTGGGCGAGGCGCTGCGGCGCGAGCGGATCCGCGCGGTGGCGGCCCTCGATCTCCAGCGCTCCCGCAACGGGTTGGATTCCTGACCCACCCGGCCGCCGCCAGCCGGTCCCGTTGCATGCCCGGCCGGTGCAACTTGCCTCCCGGATGAGCTGGCCGTACCCTTTGAAGGTTTACACCCTGAAGCCGAGGACGACTGCATGGATTACAGCCTGGCGCGGAACAACATGGTGGAGCAGCAGGTGCGCCCCTGGGATGTTCTGGACATGCGGGTGCTGGACGTGATGGAGGCCCTGCCGCGGGAACGCTTCGTGCCGAGTGGGCGGGAGGGTCTCGCCTACGCCGACACCGAGATCCCGCTGGGCAACGGCGAGTTCATGCTGGCTCCGAAGGTGGTGGGGCGACTGCTGCAGGCGCTGGCGCCGACCCAAAGCGACCGGGCGCTGGAGATCGGCACCGGCTCCGGCTATGTCACCGGATGCCTGGCCCGGCTGGCGGCGCACGTGGACAGCGTGGAGCGCGTGGACGACTTCCGCCTCGCGGCCCGCGCGCGCCTGGACGGCCTCGGCATCGCAAACGCGCAGTTGCGCACGGCCACGGTGACGCCGGAGTGGACACCCCCGGGTACCCGCTATGACGTGATCAGCGTGAATGGCGCGATGGCGGAGTACGACCCCTTCCTGCAGACGCACCTGAGTCTCGGCGGACGCCTGTTCGTGGTGGTCGGCGTGCCCCCGGTGATGGAGGCGCTGCTGGTGATCCGGGTCGCTGAGGACAGCTACCGCACCGAGAAGCTCTTCGAGACCAGCCTCAAGCCGCTGCTCGGCTTCGAAAGCAAGCCCGCCTTCGTCTTCTGAGCCAGGGCCGCCGCCCCGCCACAGGCCAGTGGCCGCGGGCACGGCGCACCCCATTCGGGAGCGCGCTCTGGTAGCATTAGGGAGTCTGAATTCCCCGGAATCGATGCCATGAAGATGCTTCGCGCACTCAGCGCCTTCAGCCTTGCCTGCGCTCTCTGGGCCGCGCCCGCCCAGTCCGAGGACCTGATGCAGGTCTTCGAGCGCGCCCAGCAGCAGGATGCCGAACTGCGGGCCGCGGAGGCGGACTACCGGGCGGTCCTGGAGGCGCGCCCCCTCGCCCGCTCGGCCGTCCTTCCCCAGGTTTCGGGTGATGGCGAGCTCGGGGTCTTCTACTCGGATCCCGAGGGCAGGCCGAGCGTCGACGGCAACCGCCGCCAGATCGGTCTGAGCCTGAACCAGAGCGTGTTCGACCGGCGCAACACCATCGATCTGCGCCAGGCGGATCTGCGGATCGATCAGGCGGCGGCCAACCTCGACGCTGCCCGGCAGGACCTGATCCTGCGTGTGGCCGAGGCCTACTTCGGGTTGCTGGTCGCCCAGGAGACCCTGGAATTCCGGCGCGCCGAACGCGAGGCGATCAGCCGCCAGCTGGAGCAGACCAAACGCCGCTTCGACGTCGGCCTGATCGCGATCACGGACGTGACGGAGGCGCAGGCCCAGTTCGACATCGCCGTCGCCGAGGAGATCGCCGCGGAGAACGCGTTGAACCTGGCGGAGGAAGCACTGGCCGTCATCACCGACCGGTATTACGAGCGGCTGGCGGCGCTGGGCGAGATGCTCGACATGGCCAATCCGGATCCAGAGGACCCGCAGGAATGGGTGGAGGCGGCGTTGCAGGCAAATCAGGAACTGCGTGCGCAGCGCCTGGCCACCGAGACCGCGCGTGAGCAGATCGCGCGCCAGCGCGCCGAGGGCCTGCCCACGGTAGGCCTCGGGGCGTCCGTCAGTGACACCGGCTTTTCCGATACGGGCAACAGCCCGCAGTTCGTCGAGGGGTCGGACGCCAACATCGGCCTGCGCCTGGACATCCCGCTGTACACCGGCGGGCGCGTCAGCGCACTCACCCGGGAGGCGCGCGAGCAGTTCGAGGCCGCGCAGGAGACGCTGGTGCTCACCGAGCGCAGGACGGTGCAGAACACCCGCAGCAGCTACCTGTCGGTGGTCGCCAATGCGTCGCGGGCCCGTGCACTGGCGCAGGCACTGGAATCCACCCAGGCGGCCTTCGAGTCCGCTCAGGCGGGCTTCGATGTGGGCACGCGGACGCAGGTGGACGTACTGCTTGCGCTGCGCGAGGTCTTCCGGGCCGAGCGCGACTTCGCCGAGGCCCGCTACGGATACCTGCTCGATACCCTGCGCCTGCAACGCGCGATCGGGAGCCTGGCGGTCTCCGACCTGCAACACATCAACCAGTTTCTGGAGTGAGCCATTGAGTCCGGGGGCTGCCGGTGCAGAGCCCACGCGGCTGTGCGAGCGCAGGCACTCCCGCCTGCTGCTGATCGACCTGCAGGAGCGGCTGCTCGCGGCGATGCCGGAAGCGGAACGCATGGCCGTCGAGCGCAACGTCGGCCGCCTGGTTGCGGCCGCGCGCCTGCTCGACGTCCCGGTGGAGGTGACGCTGCAGTACCCGCGCGGCCTCGGGCCGGTGACCCCGCCGCTCGAGTCATTGCTGGACGATTCCGACGGCCGCACGGAAAAGACCTCCTTCTCCTGCTGTGCGGCAGAGGACCTGAGCCGCAGGATCACCGGGTCGGATGTGATCGTCTGCGGCACCGAGGCCCATGTCTGCGTGCTGCAGACGACGATGGACCTGCGCGCCGGCGGCGAGACCGTGTTCGTGGTCGAGGACGCGGTGTGCAGCCGGGACCCGCGGCTGAAGGCCAACGGCATCGAACGCATGCGTGCCGCTGGCGCCGTGATCACCAACCATGAATCGGTACTGTTCGAATGGCTGCACGATGCCGCGGATCCGCAGTTCCGCGCCGTCAGCCGCCTGATCCGCTGAGGCGGAGCTCCGGATGCGGCTGACCCCTGAAGAATACCTTGCGCTGCCCAACCGGCGCATCACCCTGCTCGGCATGTCCGGCGTCGGCAAGACCCACCTGTCGACGATGCTGCGCCGGGAGGACTGGTTCCATTATTCCGGCGATTACCGCATCGGCACGCGCTATCTCAGCGAACCGATACTGGACAACATCAAGGCACAGGCGATGCAGGTTCCGTTCCTGCGGGCACTCCTGCGTACCGATTCCATCCAGATCATCAACAACATCACCGTCGACAATCTGCACCCGGTGTCGAGCTTCCTCGGCAAGCTTGGCAATCCCGAGCTTGGCGGCCTGTCGCTGACCGAGTTCAAGCGCCGCCAGGCCCTGCACCATCAGGCGGAGGTGCAGGCGATGCTCGATGTGCCGGATTTCATCCGCAAGGCCGAGCTCCTGTTCGGCTACCCTCATTTCATCAACGACGCCGGCGGGTCGGTCAGCGAGCTCGACGCGCCGGAGGTGATGGAGACCCTGGCCCGGCACACGCTGATCATCTACATCCGGGCCACCGAGCAGAATCAGCGCGAACTCATCCAGCGCGCGGAGAGGGACCCCAAGCCGCTGTACTACCGCGAGGACTTTCTCGACGAGCAGCTGACGCACTACATGGCCTCGCGCGATCTCGAGTACGTGGCCCAGATTGATCCCGACGACTTCGTGCGCTGGGTCTTCCCGCTCCTGCTGCGCATCCGGCTTCCCCGCTACGAGGCCATCGCCCGGGATTACGGATACACCATTCTCAGCAGCGAACTCCTGGAGGTCCGGGACGCGACCGACTTCCACGAACTGGTTCTCTCCGCGCTCGCCCGACAGGAACCGGCCTGATGCCGCTGGTTGCCCACACCGAACTGCCCACCTTCACCCGCCTGCGCGAGGAGGGCGGTACCGTCCTGCCCCGGGATTACGCGCTGCACCAGGACATCCGTGCCCTGCACATCGGTCTGCTGAACATGATGCCGGACGCCGCGCTGGCGGCGACCGAGCGCCAGTTCTTCCGCCTGGTGGGAGAGAGCAACCAGATCGCGCAGTTCTACATGCACCCGTTCACGCTGCCGCAGTTGCCGCGCGGCCCAGGTGGTCGGAGCCATGTCGAGCGGTTCTACGAAGACTTCGAGGACATCAAGCAGAAGGGCCTGGACGCGCTGATCATCACCGGCGCCAATGTGTCCCTGCCGGATCTCGCGATGGAGCCGTTCTGGGAGCCGCTGGCCGAGATCGTCGACTGGGCCTGGCACAACGTGACCTCCACCCTGTGCTCGTGCCTGGCGACCCACGCGGTGATGCAGGCCCGCTACGGCGAGCGCAGGCGCCACCGCGGCAGCAAGCTGTGGGGGGTGTTCGACCACCAGGTGGTGGACCGCGGGCATCCGCTGGTGGCCGGCGTGAACACGCGGTTCAACGTGCCGCATTCGCGGTTCAACGACGTCTCGCGCGAGCAGTTCGAACGACATGGACTCAGGGTGCTCGTGGAGAGCGGGCGCGCGGGCGCGCACCTCGCGGTGTCGCCGGACGGCTTCCGGGTGGTCTTCTTCCAGGGACATCCGGAGTACGACAGCATCAGCCTGCTGAAGGAGTACAAGCGTGAGGTACTGAACTTCGTGAACGGCGAGCGCGAGGACTTCCCGCCGCTGCCGGAGAACTACCTGTCGCTGCAGGCGGCCGCGATCCTGGAGGAGCACCGCGAACGCGTCCAGCAGGCCCTTGCACGGCGGATGCCCGCACCGGCACTGCCCGAGGCCCTGCTGGTGGACCGGCTCGACAACACCTGGCACGACAGCGCGCTGGCCGTGGTGAATAACTGGATCGGCAACGTGTATCAGCTCACCGGCGCGGAGCGCTGGACACCCTTCCGTCCCGGAATCGACCCCGAGGATCCGCTGGACTGGAACCGCTGACGGGCATCGGGCGGCACCCATCGCCCACCTACTCGACATGACCACATCCTCATCCCAGAACGCCCCGAGATCGCTCGCCGGCCTGTACGAAACCATCGCGGGCGACGAGGACGCCCGCGTCTGCAAGGACATCCCGGAGAGCGCCTGCAACGCGCAGCCGGTCAACTTCTTCCTGCATCTGGGCTCGAACACCCTGAGCAAGATCGGCGACGAACTGGCGTCGGCGCGGCTGGTCCTGGCCTGGCTGCTCGGGGCACTCGGGGCCCCCGCAGCCTTCGCCGGCTTCCTGGTTCCGATCCGGGAATCCGGCGCGCTGATGCCGCAGCTGTTTGTCGCAGCCGCGATCCGCCGCCGGCCGGTGCGCAAGTGGTTCTGGGTGGCCGGGAGCGTGGGTCAGGGGGTGGCGGTGATGCTGATGGCGGTGACCGCGATGACGCTGGAAGGGGCGGCCGCCGGCTGGGCGATCCTGGGCCTGCTCGCGTTCTTCGCGCTGTCACGGGGCGTGAACTCGGTGGCATCGAAGGACGTGCTCGGCAAGACCATCGCGAAGACCCGGCGGGGCACCGTGATGGGCTACGCCGCCTCCGCCGCGGGGTTCGCGACTCTGGCGCTGGGCCTGTACCTGACGCTGGCGGACCTGCAGGGCGCGGGCATCGGTGTCTTCGTTGCACTGCTTGTCGCGGCGGCAGGGGTGTGGTGGCTCTCGGCGCTGGTGTTCGCCGGTCTGCGCGAGCAGCCGGGAGCCACGGAGGGTGGCGGCAACGCACTCGCCGAGGCCCTGCGCTCGATCAGCCTGCTGTGGCAGGACCGGAATTTCGGCCACTTCGTGCTGACACGGGCCCTGTTGATGAGCACCGCCCTCGCGCTGCCCTTCTACGTCCTGCTGGCCGAATCGGCAACCTCGGGCAGCTTCGTGACCCTCGGCCTGATGATCCTCGCGACCGGGCTTGCCTCGGCGCTGAGTGCTCCGGTCTGGGGCCGGAACTCGGATCGTTCATCCCGCGGCGTGCTGATCGCCTCCGGCCTGATCGCGGGTGCACTCGGTGTCGGGCTGGCGCTCCTCAGCTGGGCCGGCCGTGCGCAGACCCTCGACGGATGGGTCTACGCGGCCCTGTTCTTCGTGCTCGGCGTCAGCCACGCCGGGGTGCGCCTCGGGCGCAAGACCTACCTGGTCGACATGGCCACGGCGGAGACCCGCGCCGCCTTCACCGCGGTCAGCAACACGGTGATCGGGGTCCTGCTGCTGGTCGGCGGGCTGTTCGGACTGGTCGCGCAACTGGCCGGCACCGAGTTCGCGATCTTCATGCTGGCGCTGTTCAGCCTCGCCGGCGCCTTCAGCGCCTGGCGCATGCCCGAGGCCTGACGGATGGCCTTGCTGACCCTGAGGGGCGTTCGTCTGGCCTATGGCATGGCGGAACTGCTGGACGGCGTCGACCTGAGCCTCGAGCCCGGTGAACGGGTGTGCATCGCCGGCCGTAACGGCGAGGGCAAGTCCACGCTGCTGAAGATCCTCTCCGGCCGGATCCAGCCGGATTCCGGGGAGATCACCCGGCGCGACGGGCTGGTCACCGCCTTCCTGAGCCAGGAGCTGCCCGAGGACGTGCATGGAAGCATCTTCGACGTGGTCGCGGAGGGCCTGGGCGAGACCGGCCTGCTGCTGGAACGCTTCCATCACCTGAGTCTCAAGGCCTCCGGGGGCGACACGGAGGCCCTCGCGGCGATGGGCAGGGTGCAGGCCGAACTGGACGCGGTCGATGGCTGGTCGCTGCAGAACCGGGTCGAGACGACGCTGTCCCGCTTCGAGCTGCCTGCGGACCAGCCCTTCGCGGAACTCTCCGGCGGACTCCGCCGGCGGGTGTGGCTGGCCCGGGCGCTGGTGCGGGAGCCCGAGCTGTTGCTGCTCGACGAACCCACCAACCACCTCGACATCGCCGCCATCGGCTGGCTGGAGAACCTGCTCGCGGGCGCGTCGATGACCGTGGTCTTCATCACCCACGACCGCAGCTTCATGGAACGTCTCGCCACGCGCATCCTGGAACTGGATCGCGGCCGGTTGCACGAGCACCCACCGAGCCTGGAGGCCTTTCGGCAGCGCCAGGCGGAGCGCCTGGAGACCGAGGCCCGGCAGAACGCCGAGTTCGACCGCAAGCTGGCCCGCGAGGAGACCTGGGTCCGGCAGGGGATCAAGGCGCGGCGTACCCGCAACGAGGGCCGCGTGCGGGCCCTGGAGCAGCTCCGGCGGCAACGGGCGGCACGCCGCGAGCGCCAGGGCCAGGTCCGGCTCGCGCTGAACCCCGAGCAGCGCTCGGGGAGGCGCGTGATCGAGGCCGAGCAGGCCAGCTTCGGCTACCCGGGCCGGATCGTGGTCCGCGCACTGGACCTGCTGCTGCAGCGGGGCGACCGTCTCGGCATCGTCGGCCCCAACGGTGCCGGCAAGACCACTCTGCTGCGCGGGCTGATCGGCGATCTGCCGCCGCTGTCCGGCACGGTGACGCTGGGGACGCAGCTGGAAATCGCCTATTTCGACCAGACCCGGGCGCAGCTGGACGAGGGCGCAACCGTTCAGGATGCGGTCGGCGAGGGCCGTGACCGGGTCACGGTGAACGGTACCACCCGCCACATCCTGAGCTACCTCGAGGACTTCCTGTTCCCGCCGGCGCGGTCGCGCCAGCCGGTGTCGGCGCTCTCGGGCGGCGAACGCAACCGCCTGCTGCTTGCGAGGCTCTTCCTGCGCCCGGCGAACCTGCTGATCCTCGACGAGCCCACCAACGACCTCGATGTCGAGACACTGGAACTGCTGGAGACGCTGCTGATCGAGTATACCGGCACGGTGATCGTCGTCAGCCACGATCGCGCCTTCCTGGACAACGTGGTGACCAGCACGCTGGTGCTGGACGGCCGGGGCGGCGCCGAGGAATTCGTCGGCGGCTGGTCCGACCTGCCCGAGCGGGTCACCGCGCCGCTGCTCGAGACCGGCATCGACGGCAGGGAGCCGCCCGCTGTCCGGGTGGAGCCGAAGCAGCCCCCGGCGTCACCAGCAGCGCCGAAGGCGGCGCGCAAGCGATCCTACCGGGACGCGCGCGAGCTCGAACAGCTGCCCGGGCGTATCGAGGCCCTCGAGACACGGCGCGAGACCCTCGCGGCCGAGCTGTCGGATCCCGCCCTCTTCCGGGGGCCGGCGGACCGCCTCCGGGAACTGCAGCGGGAACTGGAGGCCGTGGACACGGAGCTGGCCGAGGCCTATCGCCGCTGGGAGTTCCTGGAGTCCGCCGCCGACTGAGTCCGGGGCGAGCGGGTCCGCCCGCCGCGATTTGATTCCGCGCCGGTTCAGCCATCATCACCCAGTGCGGCACGCAACGCCCGTCGCAGGGCACGTATTACACCGGCGCGCCCTGACTCGCCGGAGCACGCACACAGCCGCGGCCACTCCTCCAGGCGCATGACTGCGGCCTCCAGCAGCACGCGGTCTTCCGCCGACACTGTCCGCAGGACGTCCGGTCGGCCCTGCAGCCAACGGCGCAGCGCCGGCAGCGCAGGTTCGAAGGGACGCTTCCGACGGGCGAATGCGCGGACCTCCTCCCGGTCCGCTGCCGGGTCGGATGTCGCCGGCGGCGGCAAGGACCGCCGCACCGAAACGGCGACATCCCGCTCCAGGGTCCGCAGCGGTCCGGCGCGCCACGCCGGCCAGTCCCGTGCGACCATCGCGCGCAGCCGCGCGATCTCCGTCGCCGCGGCGGGCTGCAGCGGACGAAGCACCACGGCCGCGTGCAGACCGCTGACCCCCTCCCGGCGGAAGCCGACCCGCAGCGGCGGGTACCCCGACGCCTCCCAGAAGCCCAGGAGCCCGGCGTCCGCACCGAAGCTCGCGCCGAGGAGTGCAAAGCCACGGCGCCGGCCGTGGCGCTCGGCGGCCCGCAGCATGCGGCGGCCGATGCCCCGGCGCTGCAGCCGCGGGTGCACCGCGATCCGCACAATCCGCAGTGCCGATCGGGATGCAGCCCGCAACGCGCCGTGCGCCGCCAGCACCGCGGGCAGGAAGCGCCCGGCCGGCCGGCGCTCCCCGGCCCACACCGAACGGGCCAGTTCCGGCTCCAGGCCCGGCTCCTCGAGCAGCAGCACGACGCCGACGAGGACGCGCCCGGGGCCGCGCAACAGACCGACCGACAGGGCCGGATCGTCGAGCCAGCGTCTAAGATCGGACGGACGCGTGCGGTAGTGGGCATCGGACAGCAGACCGACGACGGCCGCGAGCCCGGCCTCGTCGCCGGCAAGCCGCTCGCCGGAGACCCAGTGCATCCGGCGCCCGGCCATCATGGCGGAGGCTTCGAGCCCGGCCGGCAAGACCGGAACCTCCGCGTCGAGCAGAAAGAGACGGTTGATCCATTCCTCCAGCGGGTCCCCGGCGGCCCAGCGCACGGGCTCCCGCAGGCCCAGCTCCTGCAACGGATGTCCGCGGCGGCGCAGCGCCTGCAGGAAGCGCAGGCGGAAACCGCGTCCGCTGCCCTCGAAGCCGGCGGTGGTCGTCGAGAAGACGGTTCGCGGCGCGCGCGCCGCCAGCGCCAGCAGCACGTGTACCGGCAGTGCCGCGGCCTCGTCCACGACCAGCACGCGCGGCCGCAGGTCGCCCGTCAGCAGCGTGCCGGGAGCGGTGTAGACACCGGCGTCGGGGACCGGCCCCCGCCCGTCGGTTCCGGAATCGGGGTCCAGCGCGCGGAGCAGCGACCCGATGGACGCAGGGCTGCGCGCGGTGACGCGGACGTCCTTCACGCCCTCCGCGCGCCACTGGCGGAGCACGACGCCGAGGAGCGTGGACTTGCCGCGCCCGCGCGGTGCGGTGAGCACCAGGCTCAGCGGTCCCGGGTGCCCCGGCAGCGGAAGCATCTCCCGGAACGCGCGCAGCTGCCCCGGGCTCAGGCGGGGCCGCTTCCCGGGCCGCACCGGCAGAGGCGCGGGCAGCGCGGATCCGGAACCCAGCCAGTGCACTGCCGGTTCCGTCAGGAACCGCTGCAAGCGCCGGGCGAACGGGCCGGACGCGGCCTGCGCGGCGATCAGCAGCAGGACTCCACCGCCGCGCAGCAGGCCCGCGGCGATCGCGAGGGCATCCGGATGGAAATCGGCGCCGGCCTCGAAGACCAGTGCGTCGTACTCCCTGCCGAGCCAGTGCGCGGCCTGGGCCGGCGCAATCGCCGGCACACCGGACGGCACCCCAGCCCCCAGCCACGCGACGCTGGACCGGGCCGCCAGATCCCTGATCCAGCCGGATACCCGCCGTCGTGTGCCCGGGCTGTCGGGCACCGCGATCAGTTGCCGCGTGCAGGCGGATTGCGGCGGCTTCGCATGCATGATCGTCGATGGTACCGCCTCGAGGCGAAGATCGCCGGGAACGCACGCGATGGCCGGGCGGCGCCGCATACCGCTTGCCGGCCGAACAGGCTCGGGCGGGATCCGGGGCGACATGGCGCCGTCCCGTGATCCCTTTGCAATCTGCGGCGGCCTGAAACAAAAGAGTCATTGGCTTTCTTGCCACACGAGGCGTATAGTCGGGCATGTGAGAGGCCGTCCGGCGACGAAGCTCGACAGTTTCTGTTCAGGCAGTCGCTGCGGTGACCTGTTGTCATTGAGCCGCTCACATTTGTGTATATCTAAGTAACGAGGTTGATGGTTGTGAATACTGGTGTAGTGAAGTGGTTCAATGAGAGCAAGGGGTTCGGGTTCATCACTCCCGATGATGGCGGCAAGGACGTGTTCGTCCATTTCTCCGCGATCGACGGAAGTGGTTTCAAGACCCTGGCGGAAGGTCAGAAGGTCTCTTTCGAGATTCAGCAGACCCCGAAGGGTCTCGCCGCCGGCGCGGTGAAGGCCATCTAAGGAGCTCTGCCCGCGTCGGGGGGTAGCCCTCGCGTGGATCAGCCGCCCTCCGGGGCGGCTTTTTTTGTGCAGGAAATAGCGGTCGCGCCCGAAGCGGGCGACCTGCAGACGGACGGCCACCAGCCCGACCATGAAACGGGGCACAGGGCGCGCCCACCAGAGACCGATACGGCCGGAATCGTGGACCCGCCACATCCGGTCCACCCTGCGCCCATGAGCGCACCTTCCGCCCTCCGTGTCTACGGGTCCCTGAAGGCATACGCCGGGGTTCTTCCACATAAAAAGGCCGTGCCCCGAATCTCCCGGGGCACGGCCGACGACATCCTGCTGCCGACGAAGGCTTACAGGCTGTAGTACATGTCGAACTCGACCGGGTGCGTGGTCATGCGCAACTGGGTCACGTCCTCCATCTTCAGGCTGATGTAGGCATCGATCATGTCGTCGGTGAACACACCGCCAGCGGTCAGGAAGGCACGATCCTGGTCGAGGTGGTCCAGCGCCTGGTCGAGCGCGGCGCAGACCTGCGGGATGTTCTTCTCTTCTTCGGGCGGAAGGTCATACAGGTTCTTGTCCATCGCGTCGCCGGGATGGATCTTGTTCTGGATCCCGTCAATGCCGGCCATCAGCATCGCCGCGAAGGCCAGATAGGGGTTCGCGGTGGAATCCGGGAACCGCACCTCGATGCGACGTGCCTTCGGACTCATCACGAAGGGGATGCGGATGGAGGCCGAGCGGTTGCGGGCCGAGTACGCCAGCATCACCGGCGCCTCGAAGCCCGGGACCAGCCGTTTGTAGCTGTTGGTGGAGGCATTGGTGAAGGCGTTCAGCGCCCGCGCATGCTTGATGATGCCGCCGATGTAGTACAGCGCGGTCTCGGAAAGCCCCCCGTAGAGGTCACCACTGAAGAGATTCGACCCGCCCTTCGAGATCGACATGTGCACGTGCATCCCGGAGCCGTTGTCCCCGACGATCGGCTTGGGCATGAAGGTAGCGGTCTTGCCGTGGGCATGGGCCACATTCTGCACCACGTACTTGAGGATCTGGACCTCGTCCGCCTTGCGCGTCAGGGTCGCGGCACCGACGCCGATTTCGCACTGACCGGCGGTCGCCACCTCGTGGTGATGAACCTCGGTATGGAGGCCCATCTCGCTGAGAACCTCACACATGGTGGACCGGATGTCATGCAGGCTGTCCACCGGCGGAACGGGGAAGTAGCCACCCTTCACCGTCGGGCGATGTCCGATGTTGCCGTCGTCGTAGACACGCTCCGAGTTCCAGGAGGCCTCGCTGGAATCCACCTGGCAGTAGGAGCCGGACAGCGACGCACCCCACTTGACGTCATCCAGCACGAAGAACTCGTTCTCCGGGCCGAAGAGTGCGCTGTCGGCGATGCCGGTCGAGGCCATGTAGGCCTCGGCGCGCTTCGCGAGCGAGCGCGGGCAGCGGTCGTAGCCCTGCATCGTGGCCGGTTCGACCACGTCGCAGCGGAGGTTCATCGTGAGATCCTCGAAGAACGGGTCCAGCACCGCGGACTCCGCATCCGGCATCAGGATCATGTCCGATTCGTTGATCCCCTTCCAGCCGGAGATCGAGGAACCGTCGAACATCTTCCCGTCCTCGAAGGTGCCTTCGCTGATCTCGTGGGCCGGGACAGTGACGTGCTGTTCCTTGCCCTTGCTGTCGGTGAAACGGAAATCGATGAACTGGACTTCCTTTTCCTGGATGGTTTTCAGCACGTCGGCTGCGGACATGTACTTTCTCCTTTCACTTGACTTGAACTGATCTCATGGGGATGTATCCGCGCCGCCCGTCCGGCGCTCGCACGAACGGGCACGCATCATCACGCGGGGTCTTAAGCAGGGTTTGTGCCAGCGTGATCATCACGCCGAATCTCTCCCCGCGCAGACCGCCTCTCACTCTTTTGCACCCTTGTCGGGCGCAGATTGCACTATTCCGGTGCGGATTGCGAGACGGTCTGCGCGTTCCTGGTGCGCGCCCGGAATACGATCAGGACTTCGCCGAGCTGACCCTCAAGACCCGGGTGCGCATGCACGAGCTCCGCAAGCTCCGCCGCGCGTTGGTTCAGTTCGGTGCCGCTGGTGTCGTCCTCCAGGCGCAGGGTGAGGGTCACGTGGACGCGTCCACCGAGGTAGTGCAGGGCCACCTGCTCGATGAGCGCGAGCTCCGGCAATCCCTCCCACGCCTGGCGGATGTGCGCGGTGACTGCCGGCCGCAGCGGCAGGCCGACGCTGCGCAACTGCTCTTCGTCGTTTTCGGGGTCCACGTGCACGGTCACGTCCCGCAGCGTCCCCATGCTGTCCCGGATCGCGCGGTAGACCTCGTCGGCGATCTGGTGTCCCTCCGACACCGAGATCCGCGGAGCCACCTGGATGTGTACGTCCGCCGCGGCCTCGTTCCCCAGCTTGCGGGTGCGCAGCATGTGTGCGTCCTTGACCCCGGGCACGCTATCGATGGCCTGCTGGATCACGTCGACCTGCTCCGGCTCCAGCGCGGTGTCGATCAGCTCGGCGGCACTCCTGAACATCAGTTGCCAGGCCATGTGCAGGATGAACAGGGCCACGACCAGCGCCGCCACGGCATCCAGCCACGGCCAGCCGACCACGGCGCCGCCAATGCCGATGAAGACGACCACCGACGAGATCGCGTCGGTCCGGTGATGCCACGCGTTCGCATGCAGCAGTGCCGACTGGATTCGCCGCGCCGCGCGCACGTGGTACTGGTAGAGTCCTTCCTTGGCCACGAGCGCGACCGCCGCGAAGATCAGCGCAGGCGGTGCCGGGCCGGTCAGCGTCTCCCAGGCCAGCAGCCGCTGACCGGCAGTCCAGCCGATCCCGAGCGCCGCAAGGGCCAGGAGCAGACCGACCACGATGGTGGCGAGGGTCTCGATGCGGCCATGGCCATAGGGATGGTCCCGGTCCGGCGACGCCGAGGCCTTGCCCGCGGCGAACAGGACCACGCTGTCGCTGATCAGGTCGGACAGCGTGTGGGCGCCATCGGCGATCAGCGCCTGCGACTGAAACAGCCACCCCGTGAAGATCTGCGTCGTCGCCAGCAGCAGATTCACCACGCCGGCCAGGAGGGTGGCCGCTCGCGTGGTCCGGTAGCGCTCCTCGGGTGACGCCACGGCTGCGCTTGTGGAAACCCTGCTCAAGGATTATCCTTGTAAATAGGAATGCGTCTCATTGCTATATTCGTGTCCCCGGTCTGATCCGGCAGGAGTCCCATATGCTCGTTCTTGAGGTCGACCAGGAATCGCCGCCCCTTTCCCTGCGCATTGTAGACCGGGGCTCCGGCTGCGTGATGGCGGAATGGAACGGCCCCGCCTGCCGACGCGTCCTTGCCGCCACGGGCCTCCCGCTCAACGAACTGCGCGCGGCACCGCCTGGCGATGCGCAGCGGCCGGCGATTCGCCGCCTGCTGTTCGAGGCCTTGGTAACCGACTTCACCGCCGGATTGCAGGCAACCCCACAATCCGCGCAGGTCCTGCCATTCCGCGCGCCGCGCTGAAGCGGCGGGGCCACCGGATATCCACGGGGAGACCGCGCGCACGGTAGTGGCCGCAAACCCGCCGTGGCCGCTATACTTCCGCCTTTTCCCTGCGATTCAGGCACATCATGCGGCAGTCCCGGGTGACCTTTCAGGATCTCATTAGGCAGTTGCAGGAGTACTGGGCACGCCAGGGTTGCGTGCTGCTCCAGCCCTACGACATGGAGATGGGGGCCGGCACCTTCCATCCCGCGACCTTCCTGCGCTCGATCGGACCCGAGCCGTGGCGCAGCGCCTACGTGCAGCCATCACGGCGGCCGACCGACGGCCGCTACGGGGACAACCCCAACCGGCTGCAACACTACTACCAGTTCCAGGTGCTGCTGAAGCCCTCGCCGCCGGACATCCAGGATCTCTACCTGGGATCGCTCCAGGCACTGGGTTTCGACCCGACCGTGCATGACATCCGCTTCGTGGAGGACGACTGGGAGTCTCCCACCCTGGGGGCATGGGGCCTGGGCTGGGAAATCTGGCTGAACGGCATGGAGGTTACCCAGTTCACGTATTTCCAGCAGGTGGGCGGGATCGACTGCCGGCCGGTTTCCGGGGAGATCACCTACGGCCTGGAACGGCTCGCGATGTACCTTCAGGGCGTGGAGAGCGTCTTCGATCTGGTCTGGACCGAGGCACCGGACGGCACCGTCGTCACCTATGGCGACGTGTACCATCAGAACGAGGTCGAGCAGTCGACCTACAACTTCGAGCAGGCGGATCGCGATGCGCTCTTCGCTGCCTTCGACCAGCATGCGTCGGAGAGCGAACGCCTGATCGGGCTTGGACTGCCCCTGCCGGCGTACGAACAGGTCCTGCGCGCGTCGCACAGCTTCAACCTGCTCGATGCACGCGGCGCAATCTCAGTGACCGAACGGCAGCGATACATCCTTCGCGTGCGCGAACTGGCGCGCGCGGTGGCCGCAGCCTACTACGAGAGCCGTGAACGGCTGGGCTTTCCGATGCTCGCGGACGCCGGGCAGGCTGCCTGATCCGCCGATTCCGCCCATCCACCCCTCGCCGGGCCTGCGCGCGGGCGGGGCCTTCTGGAAACCGCAATGGACGACCTGCACCCTCTCCTGATCGAAATCGGCATGGAGGAACTGCCCCCGAGAGCGCTGCCGGCGCTTCGCGATGCGCTGCGCGCCGAGTGCCTCCGCCGCCTCGGCGAGGCCGGCATCCAGCCCGCCGGGGTGACCGCCTTCGCGACGCCGCGACGGCTGGCGCTGCTGCTGGACGCGGTCCCCTCCCGGCAGCCGGACCGCATTCAGGAGCGCAGGGGTCCGGCGGTCGCCGCGGCCTTCGAGGCCACCGGCACGCCCACTCGGGCCGCGGAGGGCTTCGCGCGGTCCTGCGGCGTCGCGGTCGAGGAGCTCGAGCGGGAGAACACCGACAAGGGCGAATACCTCGTCCATCGCGAGACCCGCGCCGGCGCGAAGCTGGAGCAGCTGCTGCCGGAGATCCTCGCGGCCAGCCTCGCGGCACTGCCGACTCCGAAACGGATGCGCTGGGGCTCGGGCGAGGCCGAATTCGTGCGCCCGGTGCACTGGCTGGTGGCGCTGCACGGAGAGCGGATCGTCGACATCGAGGTGCTGGGGCTGCACAGCGGACGGACGACCCGGGGACACCGGTTCCACTGCCCGCAGCCGCTGGAGCTGAGTCGAGCCGGGGACTACGCGCGCCTGCTCGAGCACGACGGCATGGTGATGCCGTCCTTCGAGGCGCGGCGCGAGTCCATCCTCGGCCAGATCGAGGCCGAGGCCAGGGCAGCAGGGGGACATGCGCTGATCGACCCGGCCCTGCTGGACGAGGTGACCGCGCTCGTCGAGTGGCCCGTCGCGCTGACCGGCGGCTTCGACGCGCGCTTCCTGGACGTTCCCCAGGAGGCGCTGATCTCGACCATGCAGGACAACCAGAAGTACTTTCCGCTGGTCGATGAATCCGGGCGCATGCTGCCCCGCTTCATCGTGATCAGCAACATCCGCTCGCGCTACCCGGAGGCGGTGCGCAACGGCAACGAGCGCGTACTGCGCCCGCGCTTCGCCGATGCCGAATTCTTCTGGGAGCAGGATCGCCGCGACACCCTGGCCAGCCGGGAGTCCTGGCTGGCCAGCGTCGTGTTCGAGCGGCGCCTGGGGACGCTGGCCGACAAGTCGGCGCGACTCGCGCTGCTGATGGAGTCGCTGTCGGGGCCAATGGGACTCGATCCGGCGCTGGCCCGACGCGCCGCGCAACTGGCCAAGTGCGACCTGGGCACGCGCATGGTGTTCGAGTTTCCCGAACTGCAGGGCACGATGGGTCGTTACTACGCGCTGCACGACGGCGAACCGGAGGCACTGGCGGCGGCGCTGGAGCAGCACTACTGGCCGCGGCATGCGGGCGCGACCCTTCCAGAGGGCCGGCTTGCACAGGCCCTCGCGCTGGCCGACCGGCTCGACACGCTGGTCGGCATCTTCGCGATCGGCAAGGAACCGTCCGGCACCAAGGATCCCTTTGCACTGCGGCGGGCGGCCCTCGGGCTGCTGCGGATCCTGGTGGAGCGGGAGCTGCCGCTGGCCATCACCCCACTGCTCGAGAGCGCGGCCGCGGGCGTCGGAGACCGGGTGCCCGACGCCGCCGGCGCGGTGCCGCGGGTGCGCGCCTATGTCCTCGACCGGCTGCGTGGTTACCTGCTCGACCAGGGCATGGCCCCGGAGGTCTTCGAGGCCGTCGCGGCGGTTGCCCCCGACGTGCCGCTGGACTTCGTGCAGCGTGCCCGCGCGGTCCAGCGGTTCCGGGAGCGGCCCGAGGCCGAATCGCTGGCCGCGGCGAACAAGCGCATCCGGAACCTGCTGCGCAAGGCGGAGGAACCGGTGGGGGACCGCGTCGACGAGGCCCTGCTGCAATCGCCGGCGGAGCAACTGCTGCTGGAGACACTGCAGGCACTGGAGCCGCGCGTGGCCGCCGCGGTGGAGGAGGGCGATTACGTCGGCGCGATGGAGGACCTTGCGAGTCTCCGCGCGCCGGTGGATGCCTTCTTCACCGACGTGATGGTGATGGTCGATGATCCGGCCCTGCGCGCGAACCGGCTGGCGCTGCTGCGGCGCATGGCCGGGCGCTTCGACTCGGTCGCCGACATTTCGCGCCTCGCGACCGGCTAGCCGGCCATGCTGCTCAGACTGCGTGCGCTGGCGTTCTGGCTTGGCTTTGCCGGCTCGACCGTGGTGATCGGGCTGCTGGCCGCGCCCCTGGTTCTGCCGCTCGGCTGGCACGGCCGCTATCGCGTGCTGTCGCAATGGACCCGTTTCAATGTCTGGTGGCTCGGCGTGACCTGCGGCCTGCGCCACCGCGTGCATGGAGCCGAACACCTGCGGCAGCCGCGGGCCGCGATCGTGATGTCCAAGCACCAGTCCGCATGGGAGACCATCGCGCTGCAGCAGATCCTGCCACCGCAGGTCTGGGTGCTGAAGCGGGAGCTGATGCGGATTCCGTTCTTCGGCTGGGCGATCAGCATGGTCGACCCGGTACCGGTTGACCGCAAGGCGGGCCGCCGGGCGCTCGACCAGCTGGTGGCGGCGGGCGTCGACCGGCTGGAGCGGGGGCTGTGGGTGGTCCTTTTCCCCGAGGGCACCCGGACCCCACCGGGCACGCGCGGCCGCTACCGTGTCGGCGGCGCGGTGCTGGCCGCGCGCAGCGGCCACCCGGTGATCCCGATCGCGCACAACAGCGGCAGCTTCTGGGCACGAAACAGTCTGGTGAAGCACCCCGGCGTGATCGATGTCGTGGTGGGTCCGCCGATCGAGACAGGCGGCCGCAGGCCCGATGAGATCCTGGCCGAGGTCGAGGAGTGGATCGAGACCGAGGTGGCGCGGCTGGAAGGTCGCCCTCCGCCGGCTCTGCCCTAGTGGACCATGCGGAAAGCTCGGTACCAGATCGCTTCGCCAGAAGCGCCGGCGCTGCGTTGGGCAAGTTTGAAATAGGCCCACTAGACCGGGCCTATGGGGCGGAGGGGCGGGTGGTGCTCCCGGTCGGGACCGTAGGCGGCTATGGATGGCCGCCTTCGAGCGCTCATGGACGACTCGAGCGTGTCCCGACCGGGACCGCCACCCGCCCCTCCTGAACGCTGCGAAAACAGCGACTCTACCCCGTGCCTTCGTCGATCAACTCGCGCAGCACCCAGCCGGCGGCGGTCAACCCGAAGAGGGCCGGGAGGAAGGAGATGGTGCCGTTCACCGAGCGGGCCCGGCCGGAAACCGCACCGTCGATCGGGCGGTGCTCGGTGCCCTTGCGCGGCACTTCCAGGGAATAGACCACCGGGTAGTCGAGGCTCGCGCCGAGGCGCCGCAACTGCTTGCGCAGGATCCTTGCAAGCGGGCAGACCCGGGTCTCGGCGAGCAGGCCGACCCGGATCAGCGTGGGGTCGATGCGCCCCCCTGCCCCGACGCTGGAGATCACGCGCTGGCCATGCGCCTGGCAATGGGCCACCAATGCGGCCTTGCAGGCGATGGAGTCGATGCAGTCGAGCACGTAATCCACATCGCCGGGGACCAGCTCCGGGATGTTGTCCGGCCGCAGGAATTCCGTGACGGTCTGCACGCGAATCGCAGGATCGATGTCCGCGATCCGCCGTTGCATCACCTCGGTCTTCGGTTCGCCCACCGTAGACCGCAGCGCCACCAGCTGCCGGTTCAGGTTGGAAGGCGCCACCTGGTCGTGATCGAGCAGCGTGATCCGCCCGACCCCGGCCCGCGCGGTCGCCTCCGCGGCATAACTGCCCACACCGCCCAGTCCGGCGATCAGCACGTGCCGGCGGCGCAGGGCCGCCAACGCCTCCGCACCGAGCAGCAGACCGGTGCGTTCGGAAAAGGGATCAGTGGCCAGCGACATTTCGAGATCTCAGCGCACCGGCGTGTGAAGGGAGCCGGGCGGACTGGCGTTCGCGGGTGTCGGCAGCATGGATGCTGCCGTCAAGCCTACAGGGATGCATTCATGGCGTCCCGCGAACGCCAGTCCGCCCGGCTCCCAGCCACGAAGCTTTCGCATCCACCACCGGCGCAGGATCATCAAGCCACGTCCGGAAGAGCGAGAATCCGTCGCGCGTTGGCGGCGGTCTGCTCCGCCACCTTCGCGACCGGGACCCCCCGCAGTTCGGCCACGCAGGCGGCGATCTCGGGCAGGAAGGACGGCTCGTTGCGTTCGCCGCGGTGGTGCACCGATGGCTGGTCGGGCGCGTCGGTCTCCAGCACCAGCGCCTCGTCCGGCAGGCCGGCGACCAGCTTGCGCAACCGGTTGGCGCGGGGGTAGGTGACCGGCCCCCCGAAGCCGAGACAGCAGCCCTGACCCAGCGCCTGGTCCGCCTGCTGGCGGCTGCCGGAGAAGCTGTGGATGATCCCGGTCAGTCCCGGCCGCTGGCGCAGCGCCTTCAGCACGTGGTCGAGCGCGCGTCGGGCATGGATGATCACCGGCAGGCGGTGGTTCAGCGCGACATCGAGCTGCGCGGTGAACAGCCGCCACTGGCGCTCCCAGGCGGCACCACTGGCGATGTCGTCCACGTAGCCGTCGAGCCCGATCTCGCCGACGGCCACCGCGGGATGTTCCGCGAGCCAGGCGTCCAGCGCCTCGACATCGGCCTCGGCGTGGGACTCCAGGTAGACCGGGTGCAGACCGTAGGCCGGAAAGAGATCGCGGTGCCCGGCGACGAGTTGCGCAAGCCCTTGCCAATGGGCGCGGGTGATCGCCGGCACCACCTGCGCGGCGACGCCGGCCGCGCGGGCACGCGCGAGCGCCTGGTCGCGGTCGGCGGCGAATTCCGAAACGTCGAGGTGGACATGGGTGTCGATCAGGGGCATCGGTGCGAATGCGGGCTGCATGCCGGAATTCTAGCAGGGGGCCTGAACCGGAGCGGGCAGCAGGCCAATACTCGAGGACAGTGGGCCGTGGGAACGAAAGAACGGGGACAGATTCATAAATCTGTCCCCAGTGCACCGGCTTCAGGGAGAGGGGTAGGTGTAACGGGCGTGAATCGCCTCGATCGCGTCGAGGACATCGTCGTTGAGCTGGACCTCGACACTGGCGATGTTCTCGGCCAGCTGATCCAGCCGGGTCGCTCCCACGAGGTTGCTGGTGAGGAAGGGCTGCCGGTTGACGAAGGCCAGCGCCAGCTGCGCCGGGGTCAGCCCGTGTTCCCGCGCCAGCTCGGCGTAGGCCTCGGTGGCGGCGACACCCTGCGGATTGCTGTAGCGGGAAAAGCGTTCGAACAGCGTCAGTCGCGCCCCCTCAGGCTGAACGCCGCCCAGGTACTTGCCGCTCAGCATCCCGAAGGCCAGCGGTGAGTAGGCGAGCAGACCGACGTCCTCGCGGATCGACATCTCGGCAAGCCCGGATTCGAAGCTGCGGTTGAGCAGGTTGTAGGGGTTCTGGATGCTCGCCACCCGGGGCGCGTTGCCCTGCTCCGCCGCGCGCAGCCACTGCATCAGGCCCCAGGGGGTCTCGTTGGAGATCCCGATGGCACGAACCCGTCCGTCCCGCACGAAGTCCTCGAGCACGGCCGCGGTCTCCACGATCGGGGTCGCGTCCTCGTCGGGCACGTGCTCGTAGCCGAGCTGGCCAAAATAGTTCGTGGACCGCGCGGGCCAGTGGACCTGGTACAGGTCGACGTAATCCGTCTGCAGCCGCTCGAGGCTGCGCTGCAGCGCCTCTTCCATCTGCTCGCGGACGAGCCGTGGCCCGCCGCGCAGCCAGGGCATGGAATCGGCCGCGCCGGCCACCTTCGTGGCCAGCACCACCTGCTCGCGGCAGCGACGCGCGCGCAACCAGGCGCCGATGTAGGTCTCGGTGCGGCCCTGGGTCTCGGCCCGGGGCGGCACCGGGTACATCTCGGCCGCGTCGATCAGGTTGACCCCGCGCTCCAGTGCGTAATCGAGCTGTTCGAAGGCCTCGGCCTCGGTGTTCTGCTCGCCCCAGGTCATCGTGCCCAGGCCGATCAGGCTGACCTCGATGCCGGTGCGGCCCAGCGGACGGTATTGCATGCGGTCTCTATCCTCGGTGAGATTCAGGTGAACAGCGTCAGCACGCCCGTGTAGCCATAGAGGCGGTTCGCGAAGATCTCGCCATTGGCGAAGAATCCGACCAGCGGGATATCACCGAGCGCGTCCTGCACGATCCCGATCTCGGTGCCCTCATCCCCGAACTGGTGCCGTCCGCGCCCGACACAGCTGACATAGACGGCCCCGCGGATTCCGTCCGTGTGCCGGCTCCGGATGTCGTCCACCATCCGCTCCAGGTCCTCCCGTGCGGCCTGACCGTCGCGCCGCACGAAGAGTACGTGCTGCGCCTGGTCCAGCATCTCGCCGACCGCCAGCAGGTCGCGGTCCAGGTCGATGCCGATGATGTTGCGGACGCGATAGTCGCCGGTGTCGGAGCCCGGGATGGGCAGGCCGATGTGGATGTATCCGAGCGCGCGGCGCAGGTCGCGGGCCAGCACGTCCCCGATGACCTCGCGGAACACCGTGAGCGCCGGGCGCTCGTCCAGCTTCACGATGATGTTGCGCCAGGTCTCCGTGAGCCGATGCTGTCCCGGCAGCGGCGAACATCCCTGGGTGTGGCGCGCCGCCAGCGGCACGCTGTCACGCAGTGCCAGCCCGGACACCCCGCCCGACAGCACCGCGTCGGCGAACTGGACCACCTCGCCCTGCCCCGAGCTCACGCCGCCGGTGGCGAACCAAGCGGTCTCCTGGTCGATGCGCGTCAGCAGGTCCTCCAGCCCCGCGAACGCGGGATCCGCATGCAGGAGCAGCCGACCCGCCTGGCCGGGTTCCAGGAAACCCGCGAGCTGCTCGCGGAGCGACTCGAAGGAGTCAACCGGATCCCGGATCAGGCGGAAGTCCTCCGGCCTCAGTTCACCCACCATGGCCACGGCCGCGGGTGTCTCGTAGAACTCCTCGCGCCCGCCGATCAAGGCCATCCCCGCGCACCCGGCCCACTGCTGGACGCCGGTGGCCGCGCGCAGGGCGTCCAGCAGCTCCGATCCGTGCCGGGCCATCGAGTCCGACAGGTACAGGAGGCCGATCATGGACCCATTGCGCTGCCCGGTGCCCGCCTCGGCCAGGTCCGCGGCCAGCTCCGTCGCCAGGGCCCGGGGGTCGCTGCCGCTCGCCGACGCGAATCGGAATGGCGATGATCCCCTCATCCCGCGATGTGCTCCAGCATGCTCAGTGCCTCGTTGTCGGTCACGGATATGCCCCGGAGGACCTCGAACCGCCCCGGCGGGTTCCCGAAGCGCAGTCGGGCATGGTGCCGATCCTCCAGTTCCTCGAGGAACCAGGCGATCTCCGAGGGATGGATGGCCCTCCCGCCCCGTTCAAGATGCCGCAGCAGGATGTCTTCCTCGCGGATGCAGAGCAGCAGGGGCTGCGGAAGATCCAGCGGCAACACGTGGGTCTGCACCAGCCATTCGACCGGCGTCGGCCGTGACGCCGGCAACCGGCGCGAGTCGAACCGGAAGTGACCGCCACCGCCCGGCTGCTTCAGGAGTTCCTCGAGCCACTCCGGCGGAAAGCCCCGGTGCACGATCAGGCTGCGCCCGGTGAAGCGGGCGCGAAACTGTTCCAGCTGTCTTGACGGACGCGGGGCCAGGAAACCGAACACCATCGATCCTCCGGAACTGCGGTCGCCGCATCCTAGTCGACCCGGGTCGAACACGAAAAAGGCCCCGCTCCAGCGGGGCTTGGGGAGAACGCCGTCAGCCGCGGCGCGCGAGTATGTCGTGGATGATCGGTGCGAGGATGATCTCCATCGCCAGGACCATCTTGCCGCCCGGCACGACCAGGGTGTTCGGTCGCGACATGTAGGAGTCGTGCAGCATGTTCAGCAGGTAGGGGAAGTCCACACCGAAGCGCTTGGGATCGCTGAACCGGATCACCACCAGGCTCTCGTCGGGCGTCGGAATGTCACGCGCGATGAAGGGGTTGGAGGTGTCCACCGTCGGCACCCGCTGAAAGTTGATGTGGGTGCGCGAGAACTGCGGCGTGATGTAGTTCACGTAGTCCGGCATGCGCCGCAGGATGGTATCGACGATCGCCTCCGCGCTGTAGCCGCGCTCCTCGTTGTCGCGGAAGATCTTCTGGATCCACTCCAGGTTCACGATCGGTACCACACCGATGCCGAGATCGACGTGCCGGCCAACGTCGATGTCGCCGTGTGCCGCCAGACCGTGCAGGCCCTCGTAGAACATCAGATCGGTATCCGGCTCGATATCCTCCCACGGGGTGAACTCGCCCGGCCCCAGGCTGGTGCCAAGGCGCTGGTTGTGGAACTCCGCCTCCTCCTCGGAATGAAGGTAGTACCGCTTCTGGCCCTGACCGGTCTCGCCGTAGGTCTGGAACAGCTCTTCGATGCGGTCGAAGAGATTCGCCTCGGGGCCGAAATGCGAGAAGTAGCGGTCACCCTCGGCCTCGGCCGCCTGCATCGCCGTGCGCATCGCCTTGCGGTCGTAGCGGTGGAAGCTGTCACCCTCGATCACCACCGGCTTGATCTTCTCGCGCTGGAAGATGTAATCGAAGGATCTTTTCACTGTGGACGTGCCGGCACCCGAAGACCCGGTGACGGCTATGACGGGGTGTTTCTCTGACATGGTCTATCTCCTCGACAAGTGGGGCCGGGGCCGGCGATCAACTCGATCCGCGCAGCCCCGGGACTGAAAATCGGGCCCGCATCACCGTGACCGTTCCATCTCCCCAGCCCGATACGCCGGGCATCCTGCCCTTTGCCCTTCGGGCCCGCCACCGGCGGATCGATCCCGCGGACGGGAGAGGGGGAGCCGGAACGCGCATCGCGCTGAGTTCCCTCTAAGCATAGCGAATGGGCCATGCGGAAAGTTCGGCATCGGATCGCTTCGCCGGGCACGCCGGCGCCGCACGGGGCAAGTGTGCAATAGCGTGGCTGTTCCTGCACTCGCCCGCCTTGCGCCGAGGCGTCTGGCTGCGCTCCATGGTGACCGTCCGTTCCGCACGGCCCGTCAGAACACCACATTGAGCATGATCATGGCCACGATCATGAACACGATGGTCATCACGCTGCCGGCCCTCAGGTAGTCAATCACCCGGTATCCGCCCGGACCCATGATCAGGGCGTTCACCTGGTGCGTCGGAATCAGGAAGGAGTTGGAGGTGGCGATGGCCACGGTCAGCGCGAATATTCGGGGATCGGCCTCCATCCCCGCCATTTGCGCCGCGAGTGCGAAATTGATGGATAGCGGAACCAGCAGCACGGTGGCGCCGACGTTGGACATCACGAGGGTGAAGAAGGTCGCCAGCGCGAAGATCGTCGCCTGCAGCACCCAGGGAGAGACCTCGCCCAGGATCCCCAGCGTGTTCTGCGCGATCCACGCGGCCGTGCCGGTGTTCTCGACCGCGGCGCCGAGCGGGATCAGGCTCGCCAGCAGAAACACCGTCTTCCAGCTGACCGCGCGATAGGCATCGTCGATCTCGATCACCCCGGACAGGATCATGCCGAGGGCACCCGTCATCAGCGCGGCCGAGAGCGGCAGCCCGGTGAACAGGATCAGGCTCAGCGCAACCACCAGGAAGAACAGCGCATGAGGAACCTTGCTCGGCCGCAGCCGCTCGCGGGGGTAGTCGCTGGTGACCACCACGAAGTCCTGGTCGTCCTCCAGCCGGGCCAGCGATTCCCAGTCGCAGTGGACAACCAGGGTATCGGTGGGCAGCAGCGGCACGTCGCGCAGCCCCTCGCGGATCGGTTCCTCTCCGCGCTGCAGGCGCAGCACCGAGAGACCGTAGGTGCGTCGCATCGCCACCTCGGTGACGGTCTTCCCGATCAACCGCGAACCGGGTGCGATCACGATCTCCGCGATGCCCGACTTGCTCGGCGCCATCGCGTTGGCAAAGACCTGGAGCTCGCGCCGCGGCCGGACACCGGTGTGGTCGACGAAATGGGCCAGCCTGTCAGAAGAACCCAGCACCGCGAGGTCCGCGCTGCCCTCGATCTCGTACCCGCTCCAGGGCCCGATGCGCAAGTCGCCCGCGACATGGCTGCCGATGATGACCACGCCGAACTTGTGCTCGACCTCGGCCACGGTGAGACCGGCGATGTCACTGTCACGGGTGACACGGACCTCGCGGGTCTCGTAGTTCAGCCCGTAGACCCGGCGGAAATAGTCTGCGGTGGTCTCGCCGGCGCCGGACAGGCTTGGGGCCGAGGGCAACACGAAGCGGCCCAGCAACAGGAAATACACAATGACGCTCGCGAGCAGCGCCAGGCCAATCGGTGTCACGTCGAAGAGGCTGAACGGCTCCATGCCCTCGGGAAGCAGGTCGTTCAGCAGGATCAGCGGGCTGGAACCGACCATGGTGATGGTGCCCCCGACGATCGCAGCGAAACCCATCGGCATCAGCAGACGCGACACCGGGATGTCCAGCCGGTTGGAGATCCGGCTCATCACGGGCATGAACAGGGCCGCGGCGCCGATGTTCTGCATGAAGCTGGAGATGATGCCGACCGTGCCCGAGACCGTGGGAATGATCCGCTTCTCCGTGGTGCCCCCGAACCGCATGATGAAGCCGGCGACCTGGTGCATCACCCCGGTGCGGTCCAGCCCGGCACCGATGATCATCACCGCGATGATGGCGATCACCGCGTTGGACGCGAAACCGGAGAAGAGCTGATCCAGCTCCGTCAGGTCGGACAGACCGGGCACCAGGCTGAGCAGCCCGAGCAGCACCATCACGGAGATGGCGGCGACATCGACCCGCACGATCTCGGACACGAACAGGAAGACCGTGAAAGCCAGCAGCGCGAGCACCACGATCATCTCCGTGGTAAGCGTCAGATTTTCCATGATCTTCCCGGTTTCCTGGCTGTGCCGGCCCTGCGTGCCGCGAGCGGGTTCGGCTGGATGTCTCCCGGCCGTGGCGGGCACGGGGCGGGGACCAGATGACTGACCCGGCGGCCTGTTCCGGGTCCACCGCGGTCGCCCGAGGCGGCGCCACTGGCATCCCCCGGAACGGCCCGAGGCCCCAACAAACTGCCGGAAAACCGTTGATTATTTCATCAGGCAGGCCCCGAAGCAAAGCGCCGCGTGGCGGGCGGCTGCCGGTCGCTGCAGAGGTGCCGGCGCACCGTGCCTCGGGTATTCTGGGATCATCCCGGCAGATCTGGAGGCGCGTGATGACGGAGGACCTGTCGCCCGTTGGGCGCTTCGAGACGATTGTGCTGGCCACGGAAGGTTCGGAGTACAGCGCAGCGGCGGAGGCCGTGGCGCTGGAAATGGCGCGCCAGTGCGGTGCACGCCTCCTGGTGACCCGGGTCGTGCTGACCAACCCCGAGTACGAGGCGCTGGTGCCGGACCGGGTCCAGAAGGCCGAGACCGAGGCGCAGAAACAGATCGAGCGGATCGCGGAAGACGCAAGGGCCGCAGGCATCCGCGCCGAGACCGTGCTGCAACAAGGCTCCGATCCCCATCACGAAGTCGTCCGCGTCGCCAACGACAGACACGCCGACGTGATCGTGATCGGGCGGCGTACCCGCAGCGACCTCGCCCGCATAATGGTCGGCGACTCCACCGCCAAGGTGATCGGCCTTGCCAGTTGCAGCGTCCTGGTCGTTCCGCGGGACACGAAGATGGCGGAGAAGGGCATCCTGGTCGCCACGGACGGCTCGCGGCTGGGCGATGCGGCCGCCTACTCTGCGGTGCGACTCGTGGGCAAGTGCAAATTGCCGCTGACGGTGATCAGCGTGGTCGCGGAGGACAGCACCGCCGAGGACCGGTCGCAGGCGCAGGCCGCAGTGGACCGCGTGCGGAAGGAGGCCGCGGGCGAACAGGTCAAGGTCGAGGCGATGCTGCGGGAGGGTGCGCGGCCGGATACCGTGATCATCACGACCGCGAAGCACCGGAATGCCGACATGATCGTGGTCGGCAGCCACGGCCGCACGGGGCTCAGCCGCCTGATGATGGGCAGCGTGTCAGAGCGCGTGATTGGCCGTGCCGACTGCCCGGTGCTGGTGGTGAAGGCCTCGATGTAGGGCGGGCGCAGGGCCCGGGTCGTCCTCACCGGGTGCCCGCGACCTCCGCACGCCGGTAGAGCAGGTCGCAGACCCGGTGCCCCCGGCGCTCTCCGCGCCGCTCGAAGCGCGTGGCGGGCCGGGAGGGCGGTCGCGAGCCCAGTGGCTGCGGTCCTTCGGGGAGAAACAGGTCGGCGCACGCCGCCATCACGTCCTGCATCTGGCGCGCATAGTCCTCCCAGTCGGTCGCAAGGTGGATGTGCCCGCCCGGCCGCAGCCTGGAGGCCACCAGCCGGACGAAAGCGGACTGGATCAGGCGGCGCTTGTGGTGCCGCTTCTTGTGCCACGGATCGGGGAAGAAGATCTGCACGGTGTCGAGGCTCGCCGGCGGGATCCGGGTTTCCAGGACCTCGACCGCGTCGTCGTTGAAGACCCGGACGTTGCGCAGGTCCCGGCGTTCCAGCTCGCCCAGCAGGTGCCCGACCCCGGGCCGATGCACCTCGATTCCGATGAAGTCCCGTTGCGGCATCCGCTCCGCCTGCCAGAGGAGACTCTCGCCATTGCCGAAACCGACCTCGAGGGTCACCGGGGCGTCGCGCCCGAACAGCGCGGGCAGGTCCACGGGATCGTGTCCGGGAGCCACCCCAAAGCGGGGCCAGAGGCGCTCCAGGGCACGCTGCTGCCCTGCGGTGATCCGCCCACCCCGGCGCACGAAGCTGCGCACCCGCCGGGTTCCGCCAGCGGGATCCTCCGGGGCGGCGGCGTTCACGGCTTCAGGTAAAGAAGTAGCCGGTTTCCGGGGACGATGCACTGGCGTGCCGCCGAGGCACCATTCGCCCCGCCAGGTAGGACTGCCGCCCCGCGATGATCGCATGCCTCATGGCGCCCGCCATCAGCACCGGGTCTCGCGCCGCCGCGATCGCGGTGTTCATCAGCACGCCGTCGCAGCCCAGTTCCATGGCGATGGCGGCGTCGGATGCAGTGCCCACGCCCGCATCGACCAGCACCGGCACCCTCGCGTTCTCCACGATCTCGCGGATGTTGTAGCGGTTCTGGATGCCGAGTCCGGAACCGATCGGCGCGGCCAGCGGCATGACCGCCTGGCAGCCGACCTCCTCCAGGCGCCTCGCCAGCAGCGGGTCGTCGGTAGCGTAAACCATCACGTCGAAGCCCTCGGCGACCAGGGTCTCCGCGGCCGACAGGGTCTGGAAGACGTCGGGATACAGCGTCTTCTGATCCCCCAGCACCTCCAGCTTCACCAGGTTGTGCCCGTCGAGGAGCTCCCGGGCCAGCCGGCAGGTCCGGACCGCCTCCTCGGCGGTGTAGCAGCCGGCCGTGTTGGGCAGCAGCGTGTAGCGATCCGGCGGGACCACGTCCAGGAGATTCGGCTCCCCCGGGGTCTGTCCGATGTTGGTACGCCGGATCGCCACCGTGACGATCTCGGCACCACTGGCCTCGATGGCCAGGCGCGTCTGCTCGAGGTCACGGTACTTCCCCGTGCCCACCAGCAGGCGCGAGGAGAAGGTACGATCGCCGACCCGGAAGGTGTCGGCGGTGTCGGTCGCAGCCACAGGATTCATGCCGGTCCCTGCCGTTGTGAAATGGGTTTCAGCCGCCGCCGATGGCCTGAACGATCTCCACGCGGTCCTCCGGCGACAGACGGAATGCGCCGTGCTCGCTGCGCGGCACCAGTACGCCGTTGACCTCGATCGCCAGCCGGCGTCCCTGCAGATCCAGTGCCGCCACCAGATCCGCAAGCGTCGGCGCGCCGCCGCTGTCCCGCGGCACTTCGAGAGCATAGGCTTCGCCATTCAGGTAAATCTGCATGGGGTCTCCAGCGCATTGAGTGCCGGGCACCGAGCGCATACAATCAGGGCGCGCAGCGGGTGTAGTTCAATGGCAGAACGGGAGCTTCCCAAGCTCTTAATGTGGGTTCGATTCCCATCACCCGCTCCACCTTCCACCGCTCCCGCCTGCTCAGCGTCATGGCGACGATTCTACCACCCGTGAACCGGTCGCCGCGATCGGCGCCGCGCACGGACCAGCCGCCTGAATGGGAACTAGACTTTGTCTAACCCCCTGCTATACTAGGGAATCATGACGGTGCCTTCCATCACTGAACAAATCACCCGCGAGCAGGCTCAGGCGCTGCTCGCACGCCACGGTATTGCGCCGACGGAGCAGCGGCTGGAGATCGCCCGGCTGCTGTTTGCGCAGCACCAGCACCTGAGCGCCGAGCAGATCCTCGCCCAGCTCAGCCGAAACTCCGCGCGGGTGTCCAAGGCCACCGTGTACAACACCCTGAACCTCTTCGCGGAGACGGGCCTGGTGCGCGAGGTCGTGATCGATTCGGCCAAGCGGTTCTACGACTCGAACCCCGACCCGCATCACCACCTCTTCCACACCGACACCGGTGAGCTCGAGGACGTGGCCCCGGCGCAGGTGCAGATTGCCGGGCTGCCCGGTCTTCCGGACTCCCGCGAGGTGCTCGGCGTGGACGTCGTGATCCGGGTGGGTCCGCGGCACACGGACTGACGGCCCGGGCTTGGTGTCGAGCCGACGGCTCGGCTATCATGCGCGCCACGCCGACGTAGCTCAGCTGGTAGAGCAGCCGATTCGTAATCGGCAGGTCCGCAGTTCGATTCTGCGCGTCGGCACCATTCCCGCCAGCGCCCTTCAACCCCGCGCCGCCGGTGAGCCGCCGCGATGTCGCTCAGACTCGGCGCAGAGCCTGCGGAAGCGAGAAGGTCACGTTTTCCTCGATGCCGGGAGCCTCGACCACCTCGTCGACGCCCTGGTTGCGCAGGAACTCTATCAGTTCGTTCACCAGGACCTCGGGGGCCGATGCCCCGGCGGTCACGCCAATGCGGCGCCTTCCCGCGAGCCACTGCGGGTCCACGTCGGCGGCCCCATCCACCAGGTGGGCCTCGATGCCGGCACGCGTACCGATCTCGCGCAGACGGTTGGAATTGGAGCTGTTCTTCGAGCCGACCACCAGCAGTAGATCGCAGTCCGCCGCAAGCACCTTCACCGCGTCCTGGCGGTTCTGGGTGGCATAGCAGATGTCCATCTTCCTTGGACCCGCGATCGCCGGGAAGCGTGTGCGCAGCGCATCGATGATCCCCGCGGTGTCATCCATCGAGAGGGTGGTCTGGCTGACATAGGCCAGCGTCTCGGGGTGCCGGATCTCCAGTCTTTCCACATCCGCCGGGGATTCCACCAGCACCATGCGTCCCCCGTACCGCTCGTCGAACTGCCCGAGCGTCCCCTCGACCTCCGGATGCCCGGCATGCCCGATCAGCACCACCTCGCGGCCCTCCCGCGCATACCGGGACACCTCGATATGCACCTTTGTGACCAGCGGGCAGGTGGCATCGAAGACCGTGAGTCCGCGTTGCCTCGCCTCTTCCTGCAACCGTTTCGGAACACCGTGGGCCGAGAAGATCACGACCCCTCCGTCAGGGACTTCGTCGAGCTCCTCGACGAAGACGACGCCGGCGGCCCGGAGGCGGTCGACGACGTGCCGGTTGTGCACGACCTCGTGGCGCACATACAGAGGCGCCCCGTGGATCTCGAGCGCGCGTTCGACAATGTCGATGGCGCGCTCCACGCCTGCGCAGAAACCCCTCGGATTCGCGAGCTGCAGCTCCATGGCGTCAATCCCCGCTGCCGTGTGCGTCGATGGCTCCGTCGCCGTCGATGTCGAGGATCTCCGCGATGAAGAGGAACGGCTGTCCCGCCAGGGGATGATTGAAGTCCACGGTCACGGTCCCCTCCCCGACATCGACAATGCGGCCGGGAATGGCGTCGCCAGCCGGGGTGTTGAATTCGTAGATCATGCCGGACTCGAGCGGCATGCCATCGGGGAACGCGGCGCGCTCCATTTCCTGCACCGCGCTCTTGTCGGGGAAGGGGAACACGCTTCCGGGCGCGATCGCAAATTCCCGTTGCGCGCCCGTCTCCAGGCCCAGAAGGTGCCGCTCCAGCCCCGCCTCGAGCGTGCCGTCGCCGAGCACGAACTCCAGCGGCTCGTTTCCGGAACTGTCGACCACGAAGCCGCCCTCGAGCTGCAGGCTGTAGTGCATCCGCACCCGGCTGCCCTGCGTGATCGCCGTCATGACCGAGGCCTCGAGTCGATCGGGCACTGCTCGGCACACATCGCGATCACCAGGCACAAGGCCCCGACCGTGATCGCTGCATCGGCGATGTTGAACGCGGGCCAGTGCAGCCCGGCATAGTGGAAATCGAAGAAGTCCACGACCATCCCCACCCGTAGCCGGTCCACGAGATTGCCGATCGCTCCCCCCAGGATCAGACCGAGCGAGACCACCTGCAGCCAGGCCTGGCGTGGCAGACGCGCGAGCCAGCCGACGACCAGCAGCCCGACGCCCACCGCAACCAGTGACAACACCCAGCGCTGCCAGCCGCCCGCCGTGCTGAACAGGCTGAAGGCGGCCCCGGGGTTGTAGACCAGGGTCAGGTTGAAGAAGCTGGTCACCTCAATCGGGGCATAGAGGGTCAGGGTCCGTTCGGCCCAGAACTTGGTGGCCTGGTCGAGCAGCAGGACCACGGCCGCCACGCCCAGCCCCGGAAAAAGACCACCGCCTACCCATAGCCTCATGCGAAACGCCTCTCTTCTCCCGGCCCGGTGATGTTCTCCACGCAGCGCCCGCACAGCTCCGGATGCCCGGCGTGGGACCCGACGTCGGGACGCCGGTGCCAGCAGCGGACGCACTTGGGATGCCCGCTCTTGCGTACCACCACGAACAGGTTCGAACCGTCTTCCAGCACCACCGGGACGGCGCCCTCGGGCGGCGGACCCGACAGCACGCGCGCATCCGAGGTGATCAGCACGAACCGCAATTCGTCACCCAGCCGCTGCAGCAGCCCCGCCACATGCCCTCCCACATGGAGGTCGATCTCCGCATTCAGCGAGCCGCCGAGACCCTGCTCGTTGCGCGCGGCCTCCAGCGCACGCGCCACGTGGGTACGCACCTCGAGGATACGGTCCCAGTCCGCGGTGGAGAACACCGCGTCCGCATCCAGCGGCCGCAGGCCGGCGTACCACTGCGAGAACAGCACGCTCTCCGGGCGCTGCCCGGGCAGCAGCGTCCAGATCTCCTCCGCGGTAAAGCTGAGAATCGGCGCGATCCAGCGCGTGAGCGCCTCCGCCACGTGGTACAGCGCGGTCTGCGCCGAGCGCCGCGCCCGACTCTCGGCCGGCGTGGTGTACTGGCGGTCCTTGATCACGTCCAGGTAGAAACTGCCAAGCTCCACCGAACAGAAGTTGTGCACGCGCTGGTAGATCTGGTGGAACTGATAGGTGTCGTAGGCGGCGATCACGCGATCCTGCACGCCGAGGGACCGGTCCACGATCCAGCGGTCCAGCGGTAGCAGCTGGTCCATCGGCAACGCGTCGCGCGCGGGGTCGAAACCGTTGAGGTTGGCCAGCAGGAACCGGGCGGTGTTGCGGATGCGCCGGTAGGCGTCCGCTGTGCGCTCGAGGATTCCCTGCGAGATCGCCATCTCTCCGGAGAAATCGGTCGCGGCCACCCAGAGACGCAGGATGTCCGCACCGAGGGTTGACACGACCTGCTGTGGCGCCACCACGTTGCCGCGCGACTTCGACATCTTCTCGCCATTCTCGTCCACGGTGAAGCCGTGGGTGAGCACTGTCCGGTATGGAGCGACCCCCTGCATCGCGACACTGGTCAGCAGGCTGGACTGGAACCAGCCCCGGTGCTGGTCGGAACCCTCCAGATAGAGATCCGCCGGCAGGCCGAGCTCCGGCCGCATCCCGGTCACCGTGAAGTGGGTGACCCCGGAATCGAACCAGACGTCCAGCGTGTCCCCGAGCTTCAGATAACGCTCCGCCTCCTCGTGACCGAGCAGCTCCTTGGGGTCGAGCGCAAACCAGGCCTCGACACCCTCCTGCTCCACCCGCCGGGCAACCTCCTCCAGCAGCTCCGGCGTGCGCGGATGGAGGCGTCCGGATTCCCGATGCACGAACAGTGGAATCGGCACGCCCCAGTTGCGCTGACGGGAGATGCACCAGTCCGGGCGGTTTTCCACCATCCCGCGGATTCGCGCCTCCCCCCAGTCCGGAAGCCAGCGCGTGTCTCCGAGCGCGCGCAGCGCATCCTCGCGCAGGCCCGCGCGGTCCATGCTGATGAACCACTGCGGGGTGGCCCGGAAGATGGTGGGCGTCTTGTGCCGCCAGCAGTGCGGATAGCTGTGGCGAAACTTCTCGACCACCACCAGGTTGCCGCACTCGCGCAGTACGTCGACCACGTGGGCATTCGCCTGGTGTACGTTCTCGCCGGCGAAGAAGGGGGTGTCCGGAAGAAAGCGGCCATCCGGTCCCACCGGATTGTCGACAGGCAGGTCGTAGCGCTGACCCACCACGTAGTCGTCCTGACCGTGCCCGGGTGCGGTGTGCACGCAGCCGGTGCCCGATTCGGTGGTCACGTGATCGCCGAGGATCACCGGCACGTCGCGCTCCTCGAAGGGGTGGCGCAGGACCAGACCCTCCAGGCTGCTCCCCTCGGCCCGCCCGACGATCGTTCCGGCACCGAGCTGGTAGCGCTCGCGACAGGCGCCAAGCAGCTCCTCCGCCACCAGCAGACGCTCATGCTCGAACTGGACCAGCACGTAGGTCAGCGCCGGGTTCAGCGCCACCGCCTGGTTCGCCGGCAAGGTCCAGGCGGTGGTGGTCCAGATCACCACGCTCACCGGCCCCTCCGAATCCCCGTGGAGGTCCATCCGCCGCAGCAGATCGATCTCGTCGGTGACCTGGAAACGCACGTCGATCGCCAGCGAGATCTTCTCCTCGTACTCCACCTCGGCCTCGGCCAGGGCGGATCCGCAGTCCACGCACCAGTGCACCGGCTTCTCGCCCATCTGCACGTGCCCGCGCTCCATGATGCGCCCGAACGCGCGGATGATGTCCGCTTCGATGCGGTAATCCATTGTCAGGTAGGGACGATCCCAGTCGGCCAACACGCCGAGACGCTGGAAGTCCGCGCTCTGGCCGGCCACCTGTTCCGCCGCGTAGGCGCGGCAGGCGGAGCGGAAGGTCGCGGGATCCACGTCCCTGCCCGCCTTGCCGAGGTTCTGCTCGACCTTCAGTTCGATCGGCAGCCCGTGGCAGTCCCAACCCGGAACGAAGGGGGCGTCGAAACCGGACAGCGTCCGGCTCCTGGTGATGAAGTCCTTCAGGATCTTGTTCACCGCGTGCCCGACATGGATGGAGCCGTTGGCGTAGGGGGGGCCGTCCGCGAGCACGAATCGGGGACGTCCGGCGCAGTGCTCGCGCAGGCGCGCGTAGCGGCCGGCGGCGGTCCACTCGGCCAGCCACTGCGGCTCCCGCGTCGCAAGGTTCGCCCGCATCGGAAAGGCGGTCTCCGGGAGGTTCAACGTGTCCTTGTAGGGGTTCGGCGGGGCCGGTTTTCTTGCCATGAGGATTCCGGTGCGCCGGTCAGGCCGGCTGCTGCAGTGATGGGTTCGCGAACACGGCCCGCGCCGCTTCGACGTCGCGGGCGATCTGCGCCTTCAGCGCATCCAGGGACTCGAAGCGCTGTTCGCCGCGGATGGAGGCCAGCGGCTCGAACCGCACCAGCTTGCCGTAAAGCTGTGGAGATGCACCCAGTGCGTGGGCCTCGAGCCGCTGCTCGGTGCCCGCGACGGTCGGGCGCCAGCCGATGTTGGTGACGGACGGAAAGACCTCGCCGTCCCGGGTAAACAGCCAGCCGGCGAAGACGCCGCGCAGGGCCATCGGCTGCGGACCGAGCCGCACGTTGGCGGTCGGAAAACCGATCAGCCGTCCCCGCTTGTCGCCGTGGGAGACCCGCCCGCAGATGCCGTAGCGGCGCCCGAGCAGGTCCTCGGCCTGGTCGAAGTCGCCGGCCTGCGCGGCCGCGCGGACCCGGGTGCTGCTGATCCTGCCCTCTCCGTCGGACAATGTGGGGGTCGACGCAACGCTGAAGCCGAGGTCCGCACCCATGCGCTCGAGCAGCGCATAATCGCCGCCGCGACCCTTTCCGAAACGGAAATCGTCACCAACCAGCACATGGCGCGCACCCAGGGTCCGGTGCAGCACCTTCTCCACGAACTCCTCCGCGGGAACGCTCGCCAGCGACCTGCCGAACCGCATCAGCCAGACCGCGTCCAGCCCCGTGGTGCGCAGGAAGTCGATCCGGTCGCGAAGCCGCTGCAACCGCCCCGGCGCCTTCTCGGGCGCGAAGAACTCCAGCGGCAGGGGCTCGAAGGTGATCAGCACGGAGGTCGTGCGCAGCTCCGCGGCGGCCGCGAGCAGACGCGCAACCACCGCCTGGTGACCGCGATGGAAGCCGTCGAAATTCCCGATGGTGACCGCCGCCTCCGAAAAAGCCGGTTTGCGATGGTCCACGCCGCGCAACAGCCGCATGGTGTCATGTCCGCGCAAAAGCGGGAATTATACCCCGCGTCCGCCGCGACCACACCCGGCACGGCGTCCAGGGGCCCAGCGTCCCCCGGAG
>NZ_JAWLHP010000026.1:10333-41867 GCF_041690275.1 Thioalkalivibrio sp. | reverse complement strand
ACCACCCTTCGCATCGCGGCTGGAAGCCGCTCCTGCGACCACCCTTCGCATCGCGGCTGGAAGCCGCTCCTGCGGCGCTCCTGCAAGGGACTCGTGCCGGGCTCTGTGATCATGACCTGGTGGGAGCGGCCTCTGGCCGCGATGGTGCGTCGGGTTAGGCAATCGCGGCCGGAGGCCGCTCCTACGACCACCCCGGTGGGAGGCGAGCCCCTCGGCGCTCCGGCGCGGGGACGGTCAGGGCCGGTGGTAGAGGCGCAGGCCGACGAGGAAGTTCCGGTCGGGCGCCGGCTCGAAGTAGCGGCCGAAGCGGGCGTTGATCCGCAGGTTGTCGATCGTCTCCGTGTCGAAGAGATTGTTCACCGCGACGAAGCCCTCGGCCCGAAGGCGGCCATGATCCCAATGACGACCGACGCGCGCATTCACCACCGTATCGGCGCTCACCCGCACCTCGTTCGCGTCATCCGCGTAGCGGCTGCCGGAGTAGAGCGCATCGACGACGGCAAAGCCCGGACCATCGCGCCACGCGGCCTCGAGAAAGAGCTGCTGCGCCGGCAGACCGGGCAGGCGATTGCCGCGGAAACTCTGGTCATCGACGGTGAACTCGCGATAGCGGAAGTCATTCAGGCTCAGGGCAGCGCGCAGGTTCCAGCGCGGAGCGGGCCGCAGCTCGAGGCCGACCTCCAGCCCCTCCCGCGCCGTGCGGCCGGCGTTGCGGTAGAAATTGCGGCCCCCGTCCGCCAGCTGGAACGGGATCAGCTCGTCCCGGACGCGAGTCACGTGCGCGGTCACGTCGTAGGCGAGCATTCCGGTTTCGCCACGCGCCCCGATCTCGAACGCGCGGGCGTACTGCGGTTCGAGGTCGGGGTTGAACCCGCCGGTGCCCGCCGGATTCGCGAACTCGGTGAAGGTCGGCGTCTCGAAGGCATTCGCGGCATTGGCAAAGGCTCGGTGACCGGGTGACCAGTGCCAGATCAGGCCGGCGCTGGCGCTGGTCTCGTCGAAGGTGCGTCGGCCGGAGAGATCGGCGCCGTCGAGACGCAGCCGGTCGTCGATATCGAAGCGGATGCGATCGCGGCGCGCGCCGAGGGCAAGGTTCCAGTCATCGCCCAGCAGTGTGTCGGTGTGCAGGTACAACCCGCGGCTGCGGGCACGTTCGCGCTGATCCAGCGCAAGGGGATCGGCGTCTGTCTGGGGATCACAGACCGGTTCGAGATCGCTGTCGATGCACCTGCGGGTACGATCGTCGCGCTGCCGTTCCACGTCCAGCCCGAAGAGGGCGCGGGTCGGTCCGAAGTCCCGCTCGTAGCCGACCTGGACGCCGTCGAAGTCACGCTCGTAGGCGACCTGGCTGCTGCCGAAGAAGGGCAGCTGCTGCTCGTAATCCCGGCGCGTGGCGAAGGCGCCGAGCCGGAGCTCGCCCGCACCGACGGGCTGCCGCCACTGCCCGCCCAGGGTCAGCTGCTCGGCCGACTGGCGGCTGTCCAGCGTCCGCGCGAGAGGGGCCGCACCACGCCGATCCGCGTCCACCTCGGCACGTGTGAGCGCGCCGGGATCCTCGGTCAGCGGTGCGTCGAGGGCCCGCAGGTGCAGTTCGAGGTCACCGGCGTCGAAGCCCTGCGCAAGGTGCAGCCGCAACAGGCGCTTTTCGGCCCGGGACTGGTCCCGGTAACCGTCGAAACTCAGGTCGTGGAAGCTCAGCGAGTACGACCCGCGTTCGCCGCGGGCCTCGCTCAGGGCCTCCAGACGCTGGAACCCGTAGCTGCCGAGCAGCGCACCGCCGCCGTGGCCGCGCGGGTCGCTGCCGTCGCGGGTGGTGATCCCCACCACCCCGCCGGTCGCGTTCCCGTACAGGGCCGCATTGGGACCACGCAGCACCTCGATGCGGCTCACATTCAGCAGATCGATCGCGTCCACCTGGGACTGCCCGTCGGGGGTCGTCTCGGGGATGCCGTCCTGCAGGATGCGCAGGCCGCGGATGCCGAAGGGCGCGCGGGCCCCGAAGCCCCGGATGGAAACACGGACGTCCTGGGCGAAGTTGTAGCGATTCTGCGCGAAGACACCGGGAATCCGATTCAGCGCCTCGTCGAGTTGCAGGCCCTGTCGGCCCTCGGTCGCGGCGGCGGTGTCGATCACGTCGACCGCGGCCGGCAGCTCGGTCAGCGGCGTGGCGATCCGCGGGGCCGTGACCGTCATCGGCTCCAGCACCTCCTGCGCCGGAACCGGCCCGGTGAAGAGGACGAGCAGCGCGGGCAGGGCACGGGCGGTCAGCCTGACGCGTTCCGGCAGGATACCCGGCACGGGACCGTCGGGCCGGCGGCGGCATGCCCGGGGCAACGGGAGCCTCACCAGAAGTAGGGCATCATGCGCCCCATGCGTCCCATCGTGGAATCGATCGAGGTCGTCATGATGTCGATGTTCACGTTGAGCCGGTGCATCTCCTCGGCCATCACCGGCACGCCGTCCATCTTGCCGTCCATGGAATCCATCGTGGCGGCGATCTGACCGACGTCTCCGCGCATCTGGCGCACCTCCTCCACCATCTCGGGCAGCACGGCAAGCGCCTCGTTGCTCTCCCGGAGCACCGCGTGCAGGTCGTAAAGGACCACCGTGATCGCATGGAACGGGTTGATCTGCTCCGGATCGGCCCCGGCGACGCCAGTACGGAGCTCCTCGATCCGGGTGCGGAAGTCGTGCACCGGCGGTGCCGGATCCGCCTCCAGCGGCTCCGTCACCTGCGGCTCCGGAATCGGCTCGGGCGCCGCGTGCGGCCAGCCGGACTGAGCCGAGGCCGCACCGAAGAACTGCGTCAGCGCAAGGCTGGCGAGGAGCAGGGTCGACAGGAGCAGCGCCAGGTTCCAGCGGAAGAGTCTCTCCAGTCGCTGCAGCCGGCGCTCACCGGCCAGCTGGATACGGGCAAGCTCGGCGATCGCCGCCGAGGTCTCGCTGGGGCGGATGGGGATCTGGTTCATGGCGGGCGTGCTCCGGGGGCTGAGGGAATGTCGGGCAACCGTGCGCATGCCCGACCATCGCTTCGGGTTCCCCTATGCTACTACCCGCACTTGCTCTCCCCGCAATTCAGGCAGGTCAGGCAGTTGTCCATGGCCACCACCGCCCGGGTGTTGCACTTGCTGCAGAGCTGCGCGCCCGGGGGAAAGGGGTCACCCGGGTCGGTCTCCGTCTTCGCGAGATTGCGGCTCGCCTCGAACTGGGCACGCTTCTCCTCGATGTGCCGGCGCTGGTGCTCGTCCAGACCATCATCCTTGATCAGCCCGATCATGCGCATGTGCCCTTCGATCGCGTCCCCGATCTCGGCAACCAGGGAGGGCATGTACCGACCACCCTTCTTGAAATAGCCGCCGCGCGGATCGAAGACCGAGCGCAGCTCCTCGACCAGGAAGGTCACGTCGCCACCCTTGCGGAATACCGCCGAGATGATCCGCGTGAGCGCGACGATCCACTGGAAGTGGTCCATGTTCTTCGAGTTGATGAAGATCTCGAAGGGCCGGCGCAACTCGTGTTCGGTGCCCGGGTTCAGCACCACGTCGTTGATGGTCACGTACAGCGCATGCTCGGAGAGCGGCGTCTTGATCTTGTACGTGGATCCCATCAGCATCTCCGGCCGCTCGAGCTTCTCGTGCATCTGCACGACCTTGTCCTCGGCCTCCGGCGCCGCCGCGGGCTTCCCCGCAGCCGGCTCCTCGCGGGCGACCTCGTAGCCGGTGATCTTCTTTTCGATTCGAATGGTCATCTTTCGCGCTCCCGGCTCAGAACTTGCCGTAGTACCCTTCCTTCAGGGCATCGTAGAGGTTCGCGGCGTAGTGGGTCTCGCCGTCGTACTCGATCTCCTCGTTCCCCCTGGCCTCGATCACCGTGCCGTCCTCCAGCACGAACCGGTAGGTGGTGCTCTCGAGATCCTTTTCCTTGACCAGCACACCCTGGAAGGCCTCCGGGTTGAACCGGAAGGTGGTGCAGCCCTTCAGGCCCCGCT
This sequence comes from Thioalkalivibrio sp., assembly GCF_041690275.1. Taxonomy (NCBI): domain Bacteria; kingdom Pseudomonadati; phylum Pseudomonadota; class Gammaproteobacteria; order Chromatiales; family Ectothiorhodospiraceae; genus Thioalkalivibrio; species Thioalkalivibrio sp. The sequence continues at coordinate 37,879 of NZ_JAWLHP010000026.1, read as the reverse complement.
GCCAGGCATAGAGGTAGATGTCCTTGAAGGCCTCGAAGGCGTAGTCCGTCGGCACGTTGGCGGTCTTGGAGATGGACGAGTCGATCCACTTCTGTGCCGCCGCCTGAACGTCCACGTGCGCCTTCGGCGAGACGTCGTCCGCGGTGATGAAGTAATCCGGCAGCTGCTCCTCCTCCACCTCGGAATATGGCATCGCGCGCGCATTCACCTTCTCGCGGTAGGCCAGCAGCTCGTAGGAGAAGACATCCACCTTCTCCTTGGACTTCTTGCCGCTGCGGATCACGTTGCGGGCGTAGTGGTGGGCGAAGCTCGGTTCGATGCCGTTGCTTGCGTTGTTCGCCAGCGACAGCGAGATGGTGCCGGTCGGCGCGATGGAGCTGTGGTGGGTGAAGCGGCAACCCTCGGCGGCGAGCTGTTCCACCAGTTCCGGGTCCACCTCGGCGACGCGCTGCATGTAGCGGCTGTACCGCGCGTGCAGGACCCGTCCCTTCACCCGATCGCCGGGACCGAAGCCGTCGCGCACCATCTCGGGGCGCTGGCGCAGCATCTTCGCGGTGACCGTGAACTCCTCGTCCAGGACCGGGGCCGAACCCTTCTCGCGCGCGAGCTCCAGCCCGGCGCGCCAACCCGCGAGCGCCATCTCGCGGGTGACCTCCCCGGTGAAACGCAGCGAGTCCTCGGCGCCGTACTTCATGCGCATCATCGTCAGTACCGACCCGAGCCCGAGGTAGCCCATGCCGTGCCGCCGCTTGCGCATGATCTCCTCGCGCTGCTGCGGCAGCGGCAGACCGTTGATCTCGACGACGTTGTCCAGCATCCGGGTGAACACCGCGACCGTCTCGCGGAAGCCCTCCCAGTCGAAGCTGGCCCGGTCCGTGAAGGGCTCCTGCACGAAGCGCGTCAGGTTGATCGAGCCGAGCAGGCAGGCACCGTAGGCCGGCAATGGCTGTTCGCCGCAGTTGTGTACATAGAAGCCGTTGGCATCGAAGGCATTGATGCCAGGAACCTGAACGTCAAAAACGTCCTCAATGCCGTCCGGCACCAGAGACTCTACCTGCACAATGAAGCGTTCCCGATTCAACCGACGTCGATAGCTACCAAGAAACGTGGCCAGACGCGTGGCCTTCACCGGGTCGGCAAACCCGACCAGCGCCGCAAAAATGCCGAGGTTGTCCCCACTCACCACGAGTTCATGCTGTGAGCGAACAGGATACGCTTTCCGGTCGCCCTTACCGTCAGGCAGCATTGCATTCCCGGCGGGTCGACGATCCCGGTAGAGCCTGGAGGCAATGCCAAGGCGCAGAAGCATTCGCTGTACCGCCTCAAGACGCGGCCCGTCCGACTGGGCCAGGCGCACGCTTACGCCCTTGTCCAGTGAGCCCTGAACGGACCCGTCAGCGTCGAATATTCCCCGGAGAAAACCACGGTGGAAGGCACTGGAGGTCATTTCCATCGTCGGGGTCACCCCCTTTGCGCCTGGCCGCATTCCGAGTTCGAACGCGAGATCCCGGAGCGCCGCGAGCTTCATTCGATATTCGCCGCGGCCCTTGATCTCCGTCCAGCCGGCAAAGTCGGCGCGATGCGTTAACGTGCCCGCGCAGCGCCGGGCTTCTTCCATCAGTGGGTTGGAACAGAAATCACCACCGTTGGCCGCGGGTTCCGCCGACCAGACCGACAGCACGGCAGCGTCCCGCTTCAGCGTGCCGTCACCAACCAACAATCCGAGCAGGTATCCCTCTTCCCAGGTTCGGGGACCCGCCCACTCGGCGTTGCCCCGATGATCGTTCAGGAGCACCCGGTCGCCCACGCCAAGTCTCCCCGCCTCGCACCATTCGGTTTCCAGCGACCAGCGCGTCTGCCGAACCACTCGACGCACGGGATGATTATCGGTGAGACGCAACATCGGTCCCTCGCTGGTATTCAGCCGAAGTACTTCCCGGGTCGCGGTGCGGAAGAAACCTTCGGCGCCACTGGCATGATCTTCACCGTCAACACGGGCGCAGAACGGACGGCCCAGAAGATCCTGTACACGTTGCGGACCGGCGTCCGTCTGTACCCAGGTGTCGCCAGTCACGCACGGGTTGGTCGCGCGGATCTCCTCGCACCACCAGTTGTTGTTCATCTCGTTGACCTTGTCGATCAGGATGAAGCCCGGCTCGGCGAAGTCGTAGGTGGAGGACATGATCAGGTCCCACAGGCGGCGGGCGCGGATCGTCCTGTAGATGCGGCAGGCGACCTGCCCCCCGTCGTTGACGATGTAGCCCTCGGTGTCGGCCCAGTCGCGCCAGAGCACCTGCGCGGGGTCGTTCAGGTCGATGCCGCCCTGCGCGGCCTCCACCTCGGTGATCGGGAATGCCAGCGGCCAGGCGTCGTCGTTCTGCACCGCGGCCATGAAGTCGGCGGTGATCAGCAGCGACAGGTTGAACTGGCGCAGCGTCCCGTCGGCCCGCTTCGCGCGGATGAACTCGACCACGTCCGGGTGGCCGATGTCGAAGGTGGCCATCTGCGCGCCGCGACGGCCACCGGCGGAGGAGATCGTGAAGCACATCTTGTCGTAGATGTCCATGAAGGACAGCGGCCCGGAGGTGTACGCGCCGGCCCCGGTCACGTAGGCGCCACGCGGGCGCAACGTACTGAATTCATAGCCGATACCAGACCCCGCCTTCAGTGTCATCCCGGCCTCGTGCAGCTTCTGCAGGATGTCGTCCATCGAGTCGTGGATGGTGCCGGAGACCGTGCAGTTGATCGTCGAGGTCGCCGGCTTGTGCGCCCGGGCGCCGGCGTTCGCGATGATGCGTCCGGCCGGGATCGCGCCGTGGCGCAGGGCCCACAGGAACCGCTCGTACCAGTGCTCGCGCAGCTCCGGCGTTGCCTCGATGTCCGCGAGCGCGCGGGCAACGCGCTTCCAGGTACCGTCGATGTCGCGGTCGAGGACCGCACCCTCCTTGGTCTTCAGGCGGTACTTCTGGTCCCAGATCTCGGTGGAGGCGGTTTGCATCGGAACCTCCGGGGTCTCGATGGAGACGGCGTGCAGGTGCGTACTGCCTTGCATGTGCATGACATCCTTTGGGTTTCTACTACCTGTTGGGGAAACGATACCTGCCGACTACAAGATGTAGTGGCCCCGAACAAGGCTAGCCGCAAAGGAATTCCTGGTCAAAGAGTTAATAGCAAAGGTCGTCGGGATTTGCCGAAGGCGAAGACTATGGACCGACGGGATCGCCCGGAATGGCCGCGCACCGCCCGCCGGTCCAGTTGCAACCGGGCGTCCGCGCCGGAAAATGGGCAATACCACGCCCCGGTGGGCGTCAGGTCGCATCCGTACGGGTCTGGGCGCCGAGCATGCTCAGGTCCATTGGTATCCCCTGCGCGGACAGCAGTCGTGCGAGACGGCCCCCGATCCGGTCCACGCCGCCGACGACCTCGGACTCGACGTTCAGGGGCAGCACCGGATCGTGCAGGGACAGCCGCAGCAGGAACCAGCCCCGCTCCCCTTCCCCCCGGCAGGTGACGCGCACGCCTTCGTGGGTCTCCGGCACGACCTCCCAGCCAGGCTCGGCCGCGACGCGTTCCCGCAGCAGGTCGAGGATGCGTCCGCCCCGGGCCGCAAAGTCCTGCGCCGGCAGCCCGATCCGGTACTCGCGGCTTTCGGCCGGCTCCCGAAGCTCCGCGATCAGGTCGCCCAGATCGCGACCTTCCCTGCGCGCCCGCGCCAGTTCGATCAGCAGCATCGCGACCAGGTATGCCCCGTCGTCGAGGAAGTGGTTTTCCTTCAGCGCGGCGTGCCCCGATGTCTCGATCGCCAGCCAGCAGGGCTGACCGGCCGCGTTCAGCCGCACCGCCTCGTTGATCACGTTCCGGTAGCCCCGGCGGAAGCGGTGGTGCACGCCACCGAGCCCGTCCTCGATGAATTCGGTCAGGCCCTCCGAAGTCACCGAGTCGGTGACGATGGTGGTCCCGGGATGCTCGCGCAGCACCACCGCCGCGGCCAGCGCCACCAGCCGGTTGCGGTTGATCTCCCGCCCGGAGCCGTCCATCGCGGCCGCGCGATCCACGTCGGGATCGAAGGCGATGCCGAAATCCGCGCCATGGCCCAGTACCGCCTCGCGCAGCGCGGCCATCGCGTCCGGGTGTTCGGGATTCGGCACGTGATTGGGGAAGTGGCCATCGGGCTCCAGAAACCGGCTGCCGGTGGTGTCCGCACCCAGCGGCTCGAGCACGCGGTCCGCGAAGAACCCGCCGGCCCCGTTGCCGGCATCAACGACGATCTGCAGCCCGCGGAGGGGCTGGTTCGGGTGCGCCGGGTCCGCCGCGCCCTGCCGGATGCGTTCCACCAACTGGCTGGTATACACGGACATGAAGTCGATCTCCTCGACCGGCCCCGCCGTACCGGAGGGCTCACGGTCGCCGCTTCCGGCGAGCTCGAGCAGCGTGGTGATGTCCTCCCGGTTCAGCCCGCCGAGGGCGGTGAAGAACTTGCAGCCGTTGCGGTGCGCGGGCAGGTGACTCGCGGTCAGCATCACCGCGCCGTCGCAGCGGTATCCCGGCGTCACGGTGCTCATGAACATCGCCGGGGTGGAGGCCAGCCCGAAATCCAGCACCCGCGCGCCCTGCGCGGCGATTCCCTCGGACAGCGCAGCCGCCAGCGCCGGACCGCTGATGCGGCTGTCGCGACCCACCGCGATGGTCAGCGCCCGCGGCTCGCGTTCGAGGGTCTGTCCCAGCCAGCGCGCGAAGGCGGAGCCGATGCGCCGGACCACCGCCGGGGTCAGATTCACGTCGGCGTCCGCACCACCCGCCGGGGCCAGCGCAACCCCGCGGATGTCCGAGCCATTCTGCAGCGCCTTCCAGTCCATGGCGACCATTGTCACACGGAGGGCCGCTGCGGTGCATCGGCCCTCCGCGACGGGTTCCGGGGCATCACGGCGGCAACCGTCCTGCTATAGTCGGCGCGGTATGTTCCCGCCCGATGACCCAGGGCCCCGGAGCCGCGAGATGGACCCCACCGAACTGTCGCTGCGCCAGTCGATCATCGATACCTGCCTGCGGATGAATCGCGAGGGCATCAACCAGGGCACCTCCGGCAACGTGAGCGCCCGCTGGGGCGACGGCATGCTGATCAGCCCGTCCGGGATCCCCTACGAGGAACTCGAGCCCGGGGACATCGTGTTCCTGGACGCCGACGGGGAACACACTGCGGGCCAGCGCCCGTCCAGCGAGTGGCGGCTGCACCTGGGCATCCTGCAGGCGCGTCCACGGATCGGCGCGGTCGTGCACACCCACTCGGTGCACGCCACGGCCCTCTCGATGCGCGGCATGGAGATCCCGGCGGCGCACTACATGGTGGCCGCGGGCGGCGGCCCGAACATCCGCTGTGCCCGCTACGCGACCTTCGGGACCGCGGAGCTGTCCGAGCATGCGATCGAGGCCCTCGAGGGCAGGAGCGCCTGCCTGCTGGCGAATCACGGCGTGGTGGCCACCGGGACCGACCTTCGCCGGGCCCTCTGGCTGGCCGGGGAGATCGAGGTGCTTGCGCGGCAGTACATACTGAGCCTGATGCTCGGCGGACCGGATCTGCTCTCCGAGGCCGAAATCGAGCGCGTGCGGGAGGGCTTCAGGGACTACGGCCTGCGCTGAGGACCGGTCGCCGCCAACCGGCCGCCACATGCCGGATGACGCGCGGCGGGGACATCCCCGGCGGGTTTGACCCCTGCAGGGACCCGACGGATACTGCTGATTACACGCGAAGAAGGTATTCGAGCGCCCGCGACCGGAAGCCCGATGCCTGCCCCCCGAATGAAGCGCCATGTGTGAACTGCTCGCGATGTCCAGCCTGGAGCCCGCCACGCTCTCGATCTCGCTCGAGGCCTTCTCCGAGCGCGGTGGCCTGAGTGCGCCGCACAAGGACGGCTGGGGCGCGGCCTTCTACTCGGGCCGCGATGCCCGCCGCCTCCGGGAGACCGGGGCTGCCAGCCGCAGCAGCGGCATCCGCTTCCTCAGCGAGCAGGAATACCGCAGCCATTTCGTGCTGGCCCACGTACGCCAGGCCACCAAGGGCGCGGTGTCCCTGGAAAACACCCAGCCCTTCGCCCGCGAGCTCGGCGGAAGGATGCATGTGTTCGCCCACAACGGTGATCTGATCGGCCTCGAAGAGGCCACCGCCGCCGACCTGGGCCGTTTCCGGCCGATCGGGGATACGGATTCCGAACACGCCTTCTGCCTGCTGCTCGCGCGCCTGGAACCGCTGTGGGCCGGGTCCGAGGTCCCGGCCCTCGAGTCGCGCCTCGCCGCGGTGACCGCCTTCGCGGCCCTGCTGAGGCCCTTTGGTCCGGCCAACTTCCTGTACGGCGATTCGGAATACCTCTACGTGCACGGGCACCAGCGCACCCAGGAGACGAGCGGCCGGATCGAGCCACCGGGTCTGTACACGCTCTGCCGCACCTGCCCCTCCCGGCCCGAGGGCCGGGACCCCAAGCCGATCGAGGGCCTGACCCTCGGACTCAACGAGGCCCGGCAGCGGGTCACCCTGGTCGCCAGCGTTCCGCTGACCCGCGAAGCCTGGGAGCCGGTGGAGGCCGGCGAGGTGCTGGCCATCAAGGGAGGGCAGATCGTCGCCCGCACCGGTGCGGCCGCGCCGCCGCAGCCGGCCGCCCGGCCCGGCGCCACGGCCTGAGAGCGGGCCAGCGGAACGCTGGCGACCGGGTGCCCCGACCCGGCGTCATCTCGCCTCGCGGCCCGCGGAGATCTCCTGTTCAACCCGCATCGTGAAGCGCACGGGGCCCGCAAGCGCGTAGAGCGGCGAGTCGGCCGGCGGGTGGAACTCGACACGACCGTGTTCGTCGAGGCGTTCGTCCATCACGGTCACGCCTTGCTCGTGCCCGTCTGCCACGCGATCCGGTTCCCCCGCCTCCACGGCCGTGACCAGCACGCGCGTGCGCACCGCGAGGTCGAAGCCCGGTGGCCTCGCCTGCGGCACCGATTCGATCAGCAGGTATTGCGGATGCCCGACCCACTCGTGCACCAGCGTGTAGGTCCGCGTCATCCCGCCGGCCGGAATCGCCTCGATCGTCGTCCGCAGCGAGAACCGGCCGTGGCGGTCGAAGCCGGTGCCGCCGCCGGGCGATCCGAGGGATGCAAAGCCGGCGTCCACCACCCCCTGCACCGCGCCGGCCTCGGCGAGCACGTCCCCGGCCTGTTCCCAGGGCCCGTAAAAGCGGAACAGCGGATCCCGCGCGCATCTGCTCCCGGCCGCACTGTCATGTCGCGCGAACTCGCTGACCGCCCCGCCAGCACAGGCCCCGCCTGCGCGTGCAGCCGCGGCCGACGGCTGCCGGGTCATCCCGGGATCATCAATCATCAGCTCCGCGTCGCCGTCCGCGGGACCCCGGTAGAGAAGCATGTGCGAGATCTCCGGAGACAGGCTGATCGAGGCCGGTCCGGCTTCCCGAAACCGGGCCCGAACGACGCAGTCGGACCAGATCCGCTCCGTGGTGTAATGCGTGCCCGCCAGCGAGCCACCGCAACCCGACACGGAATCGATCTCGAAACCGGCATCGGGCAGGATCCGAAACGAGGCGCGGCCGCCGCTGCTCACCCGCTTCACCCGGGGATCGATGTCGCCGCCCGGTCCCGGATCCGTATCCACGATGTACGTCCTGTTGCTCACGGACAGGCTGATGTCACACCCCCCGAGCAGCACCGCCGTCAGGGCGGCCAGCAGGGGAGTCAGGATGCGCAGGTACCGATGATTCATGACCGGGGGCCGTGTGCGAATCGGGTTGAACGCGATCCGGACCGCCTGGCTGCAATGCACCCGATCGGGCAGCTGCGCGGCGTTGCCGCCTCGGGATCCGCGTCGGCTCACCCTATCATGCCCGCGCCTGCAAGGTCGGCGCGGGACCGATTCGGCCGGGACCCGGGGTCATGGGGGTGCGCGCACGCCAGTGCGCACCCCGCCAGGCGGCAGGCACGCGGGGAACCAGCGAAAGGAGATGGTGGCCAGGGACGGAATCGAACCGCCGACACGGGGATTTTCAGTCCCCTGCTCTACCAACTGAGCTACCTGGCCGGACTTGGGCAGGCGGTCGCCTGCAGGCGAAGGGCGCTATTAAACCGGCAGCTGCCCCGGGCGTCAAGCAGTGACCCGCGGGGACCGGCGGCGGAAGGGTGCGGTGGGACGCAAACCTTACTGGTTCGGATCCACGTAGCCCTCGGGACGCTGCGCGCCGCCCTCGAAGAAGAACTTCTCCATCTCGTCTTCGAGGAATTTCCGCGCCTTCGGCTCCATCGGACTCAGACGGTACTCGTTGATCAGCATGGTCTGGTGCTTCAGCCAGGCCTGCCAGGCCTCCTTCGAGACGTTGGCAAAGATCTTCTTGCCCAGCTCGCCAGGATAGGTCGGGTAGTCCAGACCCTCCGCCTCGCGACCCAGGTACACGCAGTTAACGGTTCTCGCCATTATTCGGAATTCCCGTGCTCGATCAGAAAACGTTCGATTGGGGCGGGCAGCCCGACCCGCATCGGAAGGCGCGAGTTATACCAGATCGCCTGTTCCCCTTCCATGATCCCGCATGTCGCGGACGGCAGGGCGAACCGCAGGATGCGCAGGTCCAGCCTGTAATGACTGAAGACATGCCCGATCCGATCGACCGGTGGCTCGATCTGCCGGGCACCCGGCCAGCGTGAGAGGATCCAGTCGCGCAGCTCTCCGGCATCCTCGCGTTCCGGAAGGCTGTAGAGGCCACCCCAGATGCCGGACGCAAGGCGGCGCTCCAGGTACACGCCCTCCGGCGCCGACAGCAGACCGGCCCAGCGTGTCCGCACCGGCAGCGCTCGGCTGGGCCGCGGGGCAGGCAGATCGGCGACCCGGTCCTCGGCCAGCGCGACACAATCCGCCGCGACCGGGCATCGGGGGCAATCCGGTCGACTGCGGGTACAGACGGTCGCCCCGAGATCCATCATCGCCTGGGTGTAATCGGCCATGCGCAGGCCGGGTATACGCTCCTCGGCGACAGACCAGAGGCGCCGCTGCACCGCCGCCCCCCCAGGCCATCCGTCGATGCCCGCATGGCGCGCCAGCACCCGCCGGACATTGCCGTCAAGGATCGCCTCCGACTGACCGAAGGCCTGTGCGACGATGGCCGCGGCCGTCGACCGGCCGACCCCCGGAAGGGCCTCCAGCTCATGCCTGTTCGCGGGCAGTTCGCCACCGTGGACTGCCATCACGTGGCGCGCCGCCCGGTGCAGGTTGCGGGCGCGGGCGTAGTAGCCGAGGCCCGACCACAGGTGGAGGACCTCGTCGGCAGGCGCATCCGCCAGCGCGCGGACGTCCGGGAAACGCGCCATGAAGGCCAGGAAGTAGGGGATCACGGTCTCGGCACGGGTCTGCTGGAGCATGATCTCCGAGACCCATACCCGGTAGGCGCTGCGCGGATGCTGCCACGGCAGGTCATGCCGGCCGTGAACATCGAACCACGCCAGCAGCCGGCTGGCGAAGGCGTTCACCGGGCCTCCACCGCCATTGCCCCCCGCTCACCGAGCGCGAGGGCGGCCTCCTCGATGCGGCCCACGCTCTTCTCTAGCTCCGAGCCCACCCAGAGGCGCACCAGCGGGGGCCCGAGCAGACGCGGCACGGAGAAATCGGGTTCGAAGTAACCGTAGAGCTGCAGACGCGAGCGCGCGCCATCCCCGTCCTGCGCCTCGATCCGCCAGGACATGTGCCCACGGCGAATCCGGCTGAGTTCCGGCACGGTGATGCCGGAAGACCACTGCCCCGGGATCGCGCGCACGTCGAAGACATGATCGATCTCCCGGCACAGGAACAGCACACAGCCGCGCATCCGGGTGGCAACCCGCTCGACGCCATCGGCGACCTCGCCCAGGGATCGGCTCTCCACCACCAGCGGCAGGACACGATCGAACCTCGAGTAGTCATTCAGGACGGTCTCGACCTGCGATGGCGGCGCACGCATCGTCGCGTCGAGACGGAATTCCAGCCTCGAACCGTCGAAGCTGACATCGACGTCGGGCTCGGCGACCGCGTCCGGCGCCAGGACCCACAGCAGCAGCCAGGGCAGCAGCCACCCGGCAGACGTCATCGCAGGCGCAGTCTTTCGCCGAAACCGCGCCGCAAGCGGTCCATCTGCTCTTCGAGGGGTCCGGATTCCGTGTCTCCGGACTCGGGCGCCGCCTCCTGCTGATCGCCGGCTCCATCGTCCAGACCGAAGCGCTCGAGGAGCCGCTCCTGCAGCTGCTCGCCCTCGCGACGCAGGCGCTGGTCGACCCGCTCGCGCACCACCTCCTCGAGATCGAGCCGGAAACGCGGCTCCTCGAAGCTCCCGGTGATGCGGATGGGCAGCGTCAAGCCGCGCAGATCCTCGAGGCTCCGTCCACCCTGGCCCTCGATCGTCGCGACCAGGGTCGTATCCAGGCGGTAGTCGATCTCGCGGGCCGGAAGGTCGGCAGAACCCCGGCCGGCCACGCGCAGCAGGGGCGAACTGGCGGTCAGGTCGTCGTTTTGCACCACGCCGTCGCGAATCCGGAAGCTGCCGGCCAGCGCCGTGAAATCGGTTTCGTCCGGCTCCCCTTCGTCCTTCGGGGTCTCCCCCCGGAGCCTGGCCTCGGCATTGCGGATGATTCGAGCGATATTGATGCCGCGCACCGCGCCGTCGCTGAAGCGCATCTCCCCTTGGCCGTTCAGCCCGGCCATCAGTGCGTTCACGCTCCCTCCTCCGGTACGGACATCCAGGGCGAGATTTCCAGTGCCGACCAGCCTCGACTCGTCCTCCAGCAGTGCCTCCAGCAGCGGGCCGATGGCCACCGAACGCAGGTCGACCGCGGCCGCGTAACCGGGCACCTCACCGCCGGCATCGACGGTCGCGCGGGCCTCCAGCCGGCCCTGGTAGCCGTTGCCGGTCAGTGGCTCCACGTTCCACTCGCCATCGCGGGCGCGCAGCGTCAGGTCGATGTCCTCGAGCGTCAGCCCGAACAGCTTCAGCCAATCGAGACGCAGGTGACCATCCAGATCAAAGGCGCGCATCAGCTCGACCGGCAGGTCGATCGGAATGTCCTCCGCCGGGAGATCGGGCGCATCCGGCGTCTCCGGGGTACGGGCCCGCTCCACCTCGGGCGGAAGGTACCGGTCGACGTCCAGACGATCGCCGGCGAGGTCGAAGCGCACAACGGGGCGGTCCCCGGCCAGATCCACCTCGCCGTCACCGCGCATGCTGGTGTCGTCCAGGGTGACCAGCACGGGGTTCAGCTCCAGGCGGAGGGGAGTGCCGGATGCGGAGACATCCAGTTCCATGCGGGTGAAGGCCTCGCGGTCGGTGGTCCTGGGGGCGTCGAGGCCGAGGCTGGTGAACACCACCCGAGGATTGAAGGTGTTGCTGCGCAGCTCGGCCTGCAGCGAGGGCATCTCTGCGTCCAGACCGCTGACCTCCAGACGGCCGGTCAGGTGCAGGTCGGAGAGATGAGCGGAGAGGCTGTCGGCCCGGGCGGTGGCATCTGCCATGTCGAGCACGAGGTCGGTCTCGAGCCGTAGACTCACCTCCTGCTCCAGCGCGGGATGGCGCAGATCCACTTCGGACCGGACCGCGCGCAGCGCGTAGCGCTCTGCCGCCAGGTCCAGATTCAACCGCGCATCCAGACGCAGGTCGGCCGCGACCGGCGCCTGGTCCGCCTCCTCGATCCGCACCGAGGCTGCCAGGTCGATCGGCGTCTCGACGCCGGGACGGAAGTCCCGTAGTTCCAGGTTGACCGGATCCAGGAGCATGAACGTGCCGGCCTGCCGGTCGTCCCACTCGACCCGCAGTCCGGTTACCTCCAGACCCGCGACCTGCAACTCCTCCAGCGCGATGCCCGGCGCACCTTCAGCTCCGGAATTGCCCGGCCCGTTGTCCGGCTCCTCGGCGGCCGCGGCCTCCGACCGCTCCAGCAGGTCGTCCCAGTTGCTGCGGCCATCCGCGTCCCGGGCCAGCCGCAGCGTAACCCCGTCGGCCTCGATGCGCTGCACCTCGAGTTCGCGGCGCAGCAGCGGCATCACGGCCACCGCCAGATCAATCACCCGCAGTTCGGCGAACGGCGCCTCTCCGAACCCCTCCGCATTGGCCAGGCGCGCGTCCTCGAGCCGCAGACCGAGCGAGGGGAACAGGGTGAGCTCGATGCTGCCGGCCAGGGTCAGCTCACGACCGGTGGCCTCCGCGACCTCCGCCTCGATCCGGCCCTTGTAGTCATTGGGGTCGAAGGTCGCCACCAGATAAACGGCGACGATCACCGCAATCAGCAGCAGCACGCCGAGCAGCCCCAGCAAACGCACGATCCACTTCATTGTGATTCTCCCGTTTCGACTTCCGCGATCCAGCTGCCACTGCGTCCGCCGTGCTTCTCGAGGAGCCGGACGTCCTCGATGCGCATCCCGCGGTCGACCGCCTTGCACATGTCATAGATTGTCAGCAGCGCCACACTCACCGCCGTGAGCGCTTCCATCTCCACTCCGGTCTGACCCTGCACCTCGCAGGTGGCGCGCGCGCGCACGTGATCCTCTCCCGTTTCCAGTTCCAAGGCGACACGCGTGAGCCCGACCGGATGGCAGAGGGGGATCAGATCGCCCGTGCGCTTGGCCCCCATGATCCCGGCGACCCGGGCGATACCGAGCACGTCGCCCTTGCGGTGGTCGCCGGCTTGGATCCGGGCTGCGGTGTCCGGATGCATGCGGATGCAGCCCTCCGCCACTGCGACCCGGTGGCTGACCGGCTTCCCGCCGACGTTCACCATATGGGCCTTTCCGGACGCGTCAAAATGTGTGAGGTCATCCATGCCCGTATAATGCGGGACCGACCTGTAGATGTGTAGGGGCCGCCAACGTGACGATCACCGTCCAGTATTTCGCTCGCCTGCGCGAGGATATCGGGCGTGACCGCGACGAGGTCACGGTGACCGGGGAACTGCAGACCGTGGGCGATCTCTGGCGCCACCTGCACGGCGACCCGCCCGCCCGACTGATGGCGGCGGTGAACCAGACCCACGCACGTCTGGACACCCCGGTTGCGGACGGTGACGAGGTCGCCTTCTTCCCGCCGGTGACCGGAGGCTAGGTTCCGTGGCGGTCCGGCTGTTCAACCACGCCTTCGATCCCTGGACCCTGGTGCGGGACCGGGAGCGCCGACTGCCACTGGAGGGATTCGGTGCCTGCGCCGTGTTTGCCGGACGCATGCGCGACTTCAACGAGGACCAGGACGTCCGGGCGCTGTTCCTCGAACACTACCCGGGCATGACCGAACGCGAGATGGAACGCATCGTCGCGGAGGCCGAGACCCGCTGGCCGTCGATCACCTGCGAGGTCGCACACCGCGTGGGCGCGGTCGAGCCGGCCGAGACCCTGGTGCTGGTCGCGGTCTGGTCCGCGCACCGCGTCGCTGCGCGCGATGCCTGCTCCGAGATCCTGGAGCGGCTCAAGCACGAGGCACCCTTCTGGAAGCGCGAGCGGCTGGCAGACGGCAGCCAGCGCTGGGTGGAGAAGAATACGCCGGGGCATTGAGCAACCCCGGGCGCCGTCCCGGGTCCGGTGGCCGGCAGACCCGGAACCGAGGCTACTGCAGCATCAGGAAGAAGGCGCTGGTGCCCCGCTGCAGGTTCAGCAGCAGCGTCCCGCCGCCGGACCGAGCCGACGCCGGCAGATCGTCCAGCCGCTCGACCTCACGCCGGTTCACCGAAAGTACGATATCGTCCTCGCGCAGGCCTGCCCGCGCCGCGGGGGAACGTGGTTGCACCCGGGCGATCCGGATCCGGGGCGTGCCCTCCCGGTCCAGCACCCGTTCGAAACGGGCCCCTGCCAGTCGCGAGTCGACAGCCTCGCCATCCAGTTCCTGCGGCTGCGGCGCCTCGATGCGCGCGCTCGCAAGCTGTTCGCGCCCGTTGCGCAGCAGGCGCAGCTCGACCTCGGTGCCGGCGCGCAGCAGGCCGATGCGGTTGCGCAGATCACTGGCTCCGCGCACCGGCCGGCCATCGACCTCGATCACCACGTCCCCCGCGCGCAGGCCTGCCCGCTCCGCAGCAGAGCCGGGTTCCACCTGAGCGATCACCGCACCGCCGGTCAGATCCAGCGTGAAGGCCTGGGCCAGATCGGGCGTCAGATCCTGGATCGAGACCCCGAGCTGGCCGCGGGTGACCGCACCGTCCTCGATCAGGTGATCCTGCACCGCCCGCGCCATGTTGATCGGGATCGCAAAACCGATTCCGATGTTGCCGCCGCCGCGCGCGATGATGGCGGTGTTGATTCCGACCAGCTCGCCGCGCAGGTTGACCAGCGGGCCGCCCGAATTGCCCGGATTGATCGAGGCATCGGTCTGTATGAAGTCCTCGAGTCCCTCGACCCCCAGGCCACTGCGGCCGAGGGCACTGACAATGCCGCTGGTGACCGTCTGCCCCAGCCCGAAGGGGTTGCCGATCGCGACCACGAAGTCCCCCACGCGCAACCGGTCCGAGTCGGCAAAGGGCAGGGCCCGGAGATCGCTGGCCTCGATGCGGATCAGCGCGATGTCGCTTTCGCGGTCGCCGCCGATCACCTCGGCATCGAAGCGGCGGCCATCGTGCAGCGTGACCACGATTTCGTCCGCCCGCTCGATCACGTGGTTGTTGGTGAGGATGAGCCCCTGATCGGCATCCACGATCACGCCCGAGCCGAGTCCCTGGCGCTGACGCTGGCGCGGCTGCGTGGGCAGGTCGAAGAAACGCCGGAAGAAGGGGTCATCGAACAGCGGGCTCACCGATTCGACCACCACCGCGCGCGTCGACACGTTCACCACCGCGGGCACGGTGCGCTCGAGCATCGGGGCGAGCGTCGGAAGCGGTTCGCCGTCCACTCCGGCGGGCAGGCGTGCCTCCGCGGTGGTGGACAGCAGCATCAGAGACAACCAGAAAAGCATCGTTCTCATCCATCGACCCTCCCGCGGCCCGAGTGCCGCGCGAACATCCCGACGACCATCCGGGTCCGGACGCGTGACCGTCAGGGCCGCAGCCGCGCCCGCGGCCGGAAACCGGAGGTCTTCGCCATCTCTTCGTACCACTGCCCCGCCTCCTCCGCGGACGGAACCTCGATCATCAGGCGCAGGTAGAGGTCGCCCGGTGTCTTGCCGGGAAGACCGCGCCCCTTCAGCCGCATCACCTTGCCCGACTGGGTCCCCGGCGGGATCCTGAGCCGCACCATGCCCTGCGGAGTCGGAGCATCGATGGTGGCCCCGAGTGCGGCCTCCCAGGGAGTGATCGGCAGGTCCCGGTGCAGGTCCCTGCCCTCCAGGCGGTAGCGCTGGTCCGGACGGACGCGGATCTCCAGCAGCAGGTCGCCGGGCGTGCCCGCGCCTGCGCCGGGCTCACCCTGCCCCCGCACCCGCAGGCGCGTGCCGGTGTGAGCGCCCGGCGGAATCCGCACGCGGCGGGAACCGCCCGAGCCGCCGTTTACCGTGACCTCGGTGCCTTGCAGGGCCTGGTCCAGCGTGATCTCCGCAACACCGGTGCGGTCCGCGCCGCGCATCTGGAAACCGGCGCCGCGACGGCGGCCTCCGGCACGGCCACCGAACAGCGAATCGAAGAAATCCGAGAAGCCGTCGAAGCCCTGGCCGCCGCCCCCGGGCGCCCCGCCGCCGCGGCCGGCCCAGCCCGGCGGGGGCCGGAACTCCTGCCCGGCCCGCCAGTTCGCCCCCAGGCGGTCATAGGCGCTGCGCCGCTCGGGGTCGCCGAGCACCTCGTGTGCCTCGTTGATCTCCTTGAAGCGTGTCTCGGCGTCGGACTGGGAGCTGACGTCGGGGTGGTATTTGCGTGCGAGGCGCCGGTAGGCCTTCTTGATGTCGTCCTGGCTGGCCGAGCGCGGCACGCCGAGAATCCTGTAGTAGTCCTTGAATTCCATAGACGGTCCCGTCAGCCTGCTGGGTTCGAGGAAACATCAGCGCGCATCCGGCAACCCGGACACCACGCGCGCTGCGCGCCGCCCGGTTGCCCGGACGGCGCGCCGTTCCGAACGGATGCGGTCCGGTGGCCCGCTCAGCCCTCGACGGTGATCCGGCGCGGCTGTACCTTCGCCTGCTTCGGAATCCTCACCTCGAGCACGCCGTTCTGGCAACGCGCGGAGATATTGTCCGAGTCCGCGGTATCCGGCAATGCAAAGCGCCGGAAGAAACTACCACGCACCCGTTCGACCCGCTTGTAGCCTTCCCGCTCCTCCTCGCTCTCGCGCTTGCGCTCGCCGCGGATGGTGAGCACGCCGTTCTCCATGTGCACCTCGATGTCCTTCGGGTCCACACCCGGCAGATCGGCGTGCAGCACGTAGCCATCGGACTCCTCGCGGATATCCACGGCGGGGCTCCAGTCGGCGGTGATTGCGGGTTCGTCGCGGTCACCGGACTCGTGCAGCCGTTCGATCTCGCGCGAAAGCTGGTTGAGCAGGCTCCAGGGTTCGTAACGCATCAGGGTCATGTTTGTCACCTCCAATCGGGTGTCGGTTTACTCCTGACGGATATCTGGGGACTGCGAAGGCGTTTTCAAGAATCCGTTCGCCCGCTGATCGCGACCCGACGGGTCATTCGATGTTCTGGACCTGCTCGCGCATCTGTTCGGTCAGGACCTTCATCTCCAGCACGACCCGGGTGGTCTCCAGGTCGTGGGACTTGGACCCCAGGGTGTTTGCCTCCCGGTTGAACTCCTGCATCAGGAAATCCAGGCGTCGACCCACCGGTTCGTCGCGTCCCAGGATCTCCCGCATCGCGGCCAGGTGCCCGTCCAGCCGATCCAGCTCCTCGTCCACATCGAGACGCTGGGCCAGCAGTGCAACCTCCTGCTCGAGGCGCTGTTCATCGAGGGCGAGATCCAGCTCCGCGATCCGGCTGCGCAGCCTTTCCCGCTGTGCCTCCAGCACCTCGGTACGGCGCCCGCGCAGCTGCCGCACCCGTTCGGCGAACGCGTCCAGGCGCGTCTCCAGGGCCTGCCGCAGCGTCGCGCCCTCCGCGAGCCGCATTGCACGCAACTCGCCGATCGTGGCCTTCAGGCCCTCGAGCACCGGCTCGCGCAGGGCTTCGATATCGACCGGCTCGTCGCGCTGCATGATGCCGGGCCAGGTCAGCACATCCAGTGCCGAGACGCGGGCCCCGTTCACCATCATCTGGTCGATCTCGCGCAGCGTCCGGATCAGGACCGTGGCGCGCTCATGATCGAAACGGATCTCGTCGGTGGTGGGATCCGTCTCCACGCGCAGCACGGCCTCCACCCTGCCCCGCGCAAGCAACTCCTGCAGCATGGCGCGCGCCTCAACCTCGAGCGCCCTGAGAGCGTCCGGCACCTGAATCCGAAGATCCAGGTGCCGATGATTCACGCTCCTGATCTCCCAGACCAGAGACTGGCCATCGGTCTCGGTGGCGTGGCGGGCATATCCGGTCATGCTGGCTGTCATCAGGGTATCCTTGCGCTCTCGTGTGTCGCCTGCGTCCCCCATTGTAGACGCGTGCGCCCTTCGCCTCCCGTATACTGCGCCGCTCATTCCAGTCTCGAGGAAAGTCCATGCGACCCAGCGGCCGCCAGCCCGATCAGATGCGCCCGGTTCGATTCACGCGCCATTTCACGCGCCACGCCGAGGGTTCCGTCCTCGTGGAATTCGGCGATACCCGGGTGCTTTGCACCGCGACGGTGGAGACGCGGGTGCCATCTTTCCTCAAGGGCCGGGGTCGGGGCTGGGTCACCGCGGAATACGGAATGCTTCCCCGGGCCACGCACGACCGCATGGTTCGCGAATCCGCGCGCGGCAAGCAGGGGGGGCGCACCCTGGAGATCCAGCGGCTGGTCGGCAGGGCCCTGCGCGCGGTGGTCGATCTCGAGGCCATGGGCGAGCGGCAGGTCATCATCGACTGCGACGTGCTCCAGGCCGATGGAGGAACCCGGACCGCCGCCATCAGCGGCGGTTACGTCGCCCTCTGCGACGCGGTGACCCAGTGCCTGAAGACCGGCGTGCTGAAGAGGAACCCGCTGCACGGCCAGCTTGCGGCCGTGTCCGTCGGGATCTTTCAGGGCCTGCCGGTACTCGACCTCGACTATGTCGAGGACTCCCAGGCCGAGACCGACCTGAACCTGGTGATGAACGAGGCCGGCGGCGTGATCGAGATCCAGGGCACAGCCGAGGGCCACGCCTTCCGCCGCGATGAACTCGATGCGATGCTGGAACTCGGAGAAAAGGGCATTCGCGAGATCATCCTGCGTCAGCAGGAAACGCTCGCGGCCTGAACGACCACGGGAACCCGGATTTCCGTGTCCATCCGTGGCTGAACCTTCACGCCAAGGTACGGAACGAAGATGAAACGCATCGTGCTGGCCTCCGGCAATGCCGGGAAGATCCGCGAACTCACCGAACTCCTGCGCCCGATGGGCGCCGAGATCGTCCCGCAATCACGGTGGCAGGTCGAGGAATGCGAGGAGACCGGTCTCACCTTCGTGGAAAACGCGATCCTGAAGGCACGCAACGCCGCACGACAGACGGGGATGCCGGCACTCGCCGACGACTCCGGGATCGAGGTCGATTTCCTGCGCGGGCAACCGGGCATCTACTCCGCCCGCTATTCCGGGCCCGCGGGCGACGACCGCAAGAACAACGAGAAACTGCTCGCCGCGATGCAGGGAGTGCCGCCGGAGGCGCGGGGTGCGCGCTTTCGCTGCGTGATGGTCTTCCTCGAGCACGCGGACGACCCGTCGCCGATCATCACCGAGGGGAGCTGGGAAGGCCGGGTTGCGGAGGCGCTGGCGGGCCCCCGCGGCTTTGGCTACGACCCGGTGTTCTACCTGCCCGGGCACGGATGCACCTCCGCCGAGCTCTCCGAGGCCGCAAAGAACCGGCTCAGCCACCGGGGGCAGGCCGTGCGGGCGATGGTGGAGCGACTGGCCCGGCGGCTGGAGCAGGCCTGAAGGGGTGGCGGTGACGGACATGCGCGCTTCGGGGTCCGGACCGGGGCCGGACCGGACCCCACCCCTGGCACTGTACGTCCACCTCCCCTGGTGCCTGCGGAAGTGCCCCTACTGCGACTTCAATTCCCACGAGCAGCGTGGCGAGCTGCCGGAACGCAGCTACGTCGCCGCGCTGCTGCAGGACCTGGAGGGCCAGCTGCCGCGGGTCTGGGGCCGCCGGCTGGAGAGCGTGTTCGTCGGCGGCGGCACCCCCAGCCTGTTCGCGCCCGAGTCTGTCGACGAGCTCTTGTCGGGGCTGCGCGCCTTGCTCCCCTGGCGGCCGGATCTCGAGGTCACGCTGGAGGCCAACCCCGGTGCCGTCGAGCGGGGCCACTTCCGCGGTTATCGCGAGGCGGGCGTCAATCGCCTGTCGCTGGGCATACAGAGCTTCGATCCGGCGCTGCTTGAGCGGCTGGGTCGAATCCACGACGGTGCCGATGCCCGGACCGCGATCGAGCAGGCGCAGCGGGCAGGATTCGAACGCATGAACCTGGACCTGATGTTCGGCCTCCCGGGTCAATCGCTGCGGCAGGGCCTGGATGACCTGCGCACCGCCCTGGACTTCGCGCCCGGACACATCTCCTGGTACCAGCTGACGCTGGAACCGAACACCCTGTTCGCGGCGCGCCCCCCTGCGCTGCCGCCGGAGGACAGCGTCGCCGAGCTCTTCGAGCGCGGTCAGGCCCTGCTGCGGCGCTCGGGCTATACTCGCTACGAGGTTTCGGCCTACGCGTTGGCGGGGAGTGAATGCCGGCACAACCGCAACTACTGGGAGTTCGGGGACTACCTCGGCATCGGGGCGGGAGCCCATGGCAAGCTCACCGACCCGACCACCGGCACCGTGACCCGGCTGCTCAAGCCACGGCAACCGGATGCCTATCTGCGCGATCCGCAGGCCGTGTCCAGCCAACCGGTCGCGCCACGCTCGCTGCCCTTCGAGTTCATGCTGAATGCCTTGCGTCTGACCGCCGGGGTACCCGCATCCCTGTTCGCGGAGCGCACCGGGCTCTCCCCGGACAGGATCGGCACGCTGCTGGCCCAGGCCCGGGAACGCGGCCTGCTCGATCCCGATCCGGCCGTGCTGCGACCCACGGAACACGGTCTGCGCTTTCTCAACGACCTGCTGGAAATGTTTCTGGAAGACGATGACCCGCCCGATTGAATTCGTGAGCTATCCATGCCCCTGGTGCGGGGCCCCCGGGGAGGCCAGCATCGACATGGTCAGCGGGGAACGGGAGTGGGTGGAGGACTGCGGCGTCTGCTGTGCGCCAATCGTCTTCCGCCGCGTGGACTCCGGGGATGGCGAGGAGCCGGAGATCGCGGTCTGGCGGGAGGGCGAATGACCCCGGTTCCCCGGTACGCGCCGATGGACTGTGCGCAGTATTCCCGGCTGGAGCTCGCGATCCTGCAGAAGCGCGCCCTGCGCCTGCGCTGGATCGGGCGGGGCGTCACGCACCTCGAGGTGGTCCGCCCGCTCGATCTCAGGACCCGGCGGCATGCCGAGTACCTGATCCTGCGCGACGCCCTGGACCGCCGCCGCATCCTGCGGCTTGACCGGATCGCCCGCTTCGAGGTGCTGGGAGACGCCTGAGGTCTGCGTCAGGTACGGCGCATCATGTCGAAGAAGTCGGCGTTGGTCTTGGAGGACTGCATGCGGCCGAGCAGGAATTCCATCGCCTCGAGATCGTCCATGCCGTGCAGGAACTTGCGCAGGATCCACAGCTTCTGCAGTTCATCCGGCTGGGTGAGCAGCTCCTCGCGGCGGGTACCGGAGCGGTTCACGTTGATCGCGGGGTAGACCCGCTTCTCCGCGATGCGGCGATCCAGGTGGATCTCCATGTTGCCGGTGCCCTTGAACTCCTCGTAGATCACCTCGTCCATCTTGGAGCCGGTGTCCACCAGCGCGGTCGCGAGGATGGTCAGGCTGCCGCCCTCCTCGATGTTGCGCGCCGCGCCGAAGAAGCGCTTCGGACGGTGCAGCGCGTTGGCGTCGACACCCCCGGTCAGCACCTTGCCGGAGCTCGGCACGACGGTGTTGTACGCGCGCGCCAGACGGGTGATGGAGTCGAGGAGAATCACCACGTCGCGCTTGTGTTCGACCAGGCGCTTGGCCTTCTCGATCACCATTTCGGCGACCTGCACGTGTCGGGTGGCGGGTTCGTCGAAGGTGCTCGAGACCACCTCTCCCTGCACCATCCGGGTCATCTCCGTGACCTCCTCCGGGCGCTCGTCGATCAGCAGCACGATCAGGTAGCAGTCCGGATGGTTGGTCGCGATGCTCTGGGCGATGTTCTGCAGCATCAGCGTCTTGCCGGCCTTCGGAGGCGAGACGATCAGCCCGCGCTGACCCTTTCCGAAGGGTGCCACCATGTCGATCACGCGCGCGGTGATGTCCTCGGTGGAGCCGTTGCCGCGCTCCATGCGCATGCGCTCGTTCGGGTGCAGTGGCGTGAGATTCTCGAACAGCACCTTGTGCCGCGCATTCTCCGGGGGCTCGAAGTTGATCTGCGAGACCTTGAGCAGCGCGAAGTAACGCTCATTGTCCTTGGGTGGCCGGATCTTGCCGGAGATGGTGTCGCCGGTGCGCAGCCCGAAGCGCCGGATCTGGCTCGGCGAGACGTAGACGTCGTCCGGACCCGCCTGGTAGGAGCTGTCGGCCGCGCGCAGAAAACCGAAGCCGTCGGAGAGGATCTCCAGCACGCCATCGCCATAGATCGGTTCGCCGTTCTTTGCATGCGCCTTCAGCAGCGCAAAGATGATGTCCTGCTTGCGGGCCCGGGACATGTTCTCGATGCCCTGCGCCTCGGCGAATGTGACCAGGTCGGCAGCGGTCTTCTGCTTCAGTTCGGTGAGATTCATCGGGTACTGTTCTGACGTGAGTAGATGCGGGATCGCAATGCGACCGGGGCGGTGGCCGGGGCTTCTGGAGGGAGGCGGGAAGCGCCGGGGACGCGGCGCCTTGGCGGACTATAGGCGAGGACGTGCCTTCAGGCAAGTATTGAAGCCGCGGAGGGATCTACCGGGGATCCTCGCCTGATGGCGGGATGCCCCGGGCAGTGGTCAGAGATGCTGGTCGAGAAAGGCGGTCAGCTGGGACTTGCTCAGGGCGCCGACCTTGGTGGCCTCGACGTCCCCATCCTTGAACAGCATCAGGGTCGGGATCCCCCGGATGCCGTATTTCGGCGGCGTCGCCGGATTCTCGTCGATGTTCAGCTTGGCAACCCTGAGTTTGCCGTCGTACTCTTCGGCGATTTCACTGAGAATCGGGGCGATCATCTTGCAGGGACCGCACCATTCGGCCCAGTAGTCCACCAGTACCGGCCGATCGGATTTCAGGACGTCGGCCTCGAAACTGGCATCCGAGGTATAATGAATATTTTCGCTCACACCGGTTCCTCGTTGATTGACTGTGGGGCGCGGAAAGCGTGCCCTCTGTCACCTGCTACTATCGGTCAATTTCGCGGGTGAGTTCAAGTTGAACGGGCGTCTGCGCCCATGGGAGTCCCATGACCGAGGCCGACAACTCCGGCATCCGCTTCGAAGGTTTCGACCTTCCCGAACCCGTGCTGCAGGGCATCCGCGACGCGGGCTTCGAGTTCTGCACCCCGATCCAGGCCCTGACCCTGCCGATTGCGCTGGCCGGTCGGGATGTCGCCGGCCAGGCACAGACCGGGACCGGCAAGACCGCAGCCTTCCTGCTGGCGGCCTTCGACCGTCTCCTGCGCAACCCGCCGGCCGAAGACCGGCGCGCGACCGATGTGCGAATGATGGTGCTGGCGCCGACGCGTGAGCTGGCGATCCAGATTCACAAGGACGCGCTGCTGCTCGGCCGGCACACCGGTCTGAGGTTCGCGCTCGCCTATGGCGGCACCGGCTACGAAGAGCAGCGCGACCGGCTCCGGGAGGGGGCGGACGTGCTGATCGGCACGCCGGGCCGCATCATCGACTACCACAAGCAGCGTGTGTTCGGCCTGAAGCGGGTCGAGGTGGTGGTCCTCGACGAGGCCGACCGCATGTTCGACCTCGGCTTCATCAAGGACATCCGCTACCTGCTGCGCCGCTGCTCCCCGCCGGCCCAGCGCCAGTCCATGCTGTTCTCGGCCACCCTGTCCTGGCGGGTGATGGAACTGGCCTACGAGCACATGAACAACCCGGACAAGGTCCAGGTGGAGGCCGAGACCGTCACCGCCGAAAACATCCGCCAGGTGATCTACTACCCGGCAAACGACCAGAAGATCCCGCTGCTGATCGGGCTTGCGCGCAAGATCGGGCCGCAACGCGCGATCGTGTTCGTGAACACCAAGCACTGGGCCGAGCGCGTCTGCGACTGGCTGAATGCGAACGGCCTGAAGGCCGCCCTGCTCTCGGGCGACGTGCCCCAGAACAAGCGCACGCGCCTGCTGGCCCAGTTTGCCGAGGGACAGTACACCTTCCTGGTGGCAACCGACGTGGCGGCGCGCGGCCTGCACATCCCGGACGTGACCCATGTCTTCAACTTCGATCTGCCGCAGTCGGGCGAGGATTACGTGCACCGTATCGGACGCACCGGTCGAGTCGGTGCCCAGGGCGACGCGATCAGTTTCGGCTGCGAGGATTCCGCCTTCTACCTGCCGGACATAGAGGCCTACCTGGGGCAGCGCATCCCCACCGAAATGCTCTATCCCGAGGACCTGCCCCGAGAGCTGAAGCGCCCGCCCCCGCGCGCACGGCGCAAACCCGGCGACCGCCCTCGGGGGCCGCGGGGCGGGGCACGCCCGTCCGGCGACGGGCGCGGGCGTGGGCGCCCCCCGCGCAAGCCGGCCCCCGGGGACACCTGAGCCCCCTCGAGTCCGGCGCCTCGCCGCCGCCCTCCCGCGCGAAGCCGGGCCCCGGCGGCGGGAACCGGTTCCCGTCCTCCATCACATCGCCTGGCCCCAGATCGCGTAGACGGGGTCCGCCGTCGCGAGGCGGCCGGCATACGGATCCTCGGGCGGTCGCGGCAGGCCGCGCAGGGACCAGGTGTTCAGCGCCCCGAAGCCCCCGGCCTCGAGAAAGAACTCCAGCACCAGCCCCATGCGCTCGAACTCGTGCAGTTCCGCCCACGGCACGATCGCCTTCGGCGGAAACCAGCGGTTCGAAAAGGTGACCAGGAAGCGGGCCCCGGGTCGCAGGACGCGCCGGACCTCCCGGAAGACCTCGACCGGCCGCACCAGGTATTCGACCGACACGGTACAGATCACCGCGTCGAAGCGGGCGTCGGGCCACGGCAGACGCGGCTCGAGATTGAGGTCGTGCACCACGCGCTCCCGAAGCATCGGGTTCGCGGCCAGCTCCTCCGCATTCATCCCCAGCCCCGCGACCCGCAGCGCAGAGGCCGCCGGATCGAGATGAGAGGTCCAGCTGCTCATCAGGTCGAGCACATCCCCCGTCTCGGGCAGCAGGGCGCGGTAGAGGCGGGCGATCCGCGCACGCGCGGCGTCATCGATGTGCTGCACCATCCTGGGACTCGCGTAAAACTCGGCATCCGGTCCGGCATCGGCGCGGGCAAACGGAGCCCCGTGCCCAAAGTCCGTCGGCTGGCCGCGCCAGCGTGACTGCATGCCCGGACCGTTGGTCACTGCCGCGCGGCCCACGTCTGCCGGCGGCTCGACCGGCGGCGAGAGATCCAGCAGCCGCAGTTCCAGATCCACCGGGAGCCCGGCCAGCGGATGGTTGAAGTCCACCGCGATCTCGCCGTCCGCAGCAATCGAGATCACGCGGAAGGCCGTGGGCGTTCCGGGCGGCAGCCCCGGGGCGCCCTCGAGAAAGGGCCCGGGGTAGAAGCGGCCGGCCCGGGGTTCCACCCGGCTGCGTCCCAGCGTGCGCCGGAAGAAACCGCCCGGAACCGTCACCATCCGGGCATCCTGCCAGTCCGGGAGGAGCTCGCCGGGGTCGAATGCCCTGGTCACCGTGCCGGCACCGTCCGCGGCGAGCAGGCCGCGCAGCGCCGTCGGAAGCGCCTCGGGGGCCGGACAGGACAGTACCCGGCTGTCCAGGTGGGCGGCCTCCACGCTGTGCCAGCGCAGGGCGATCCCCAGCCCGCCTGCGGAACCGCTGCCGGGGGATCGGGGTGCCTTGCCGGCGAGATCGTCGAATGGGTCGAAGCGCGGCATACCCCCTCCTTTATTCGGCTCTTGGACGAATCGGCCACGAGTGGGCGCGAGACTAAGCCCGGAGCGGGCCGCGCGCGATCTTCACCCCGAGGCATTTCAGGATATTGCTGTCTGCCCGCGAAGCGGCAGTGCCGGCAACGAGCGCCGTTGATCAGCGTTTGCTGATTAAAATCCCCCGCCCGTTTTGCATCATCTTGTGCTACGTTACCGCCGCCTGTGGCTCTTAAACCCGTCCGGTCGGGGACGACCTGGCTACCACAAATGCGGCGGCCGCGCCGCCGACACAGCAGATATCCACATCCACCTTCGGCAGGAGAAACAGCCCATGATGAAACCACACGGTGCGGATACCCTTAAGCCGCTCTTTGTCTACGATACCGAAAAGCACCACGCCCTGATGCAGGAGGCCGAGACCCTTCCCTCCGTGCTGATCAGCTCGGCCGCGGCCGGTAACGCGGTGATGATGGGTGGCGGATACTTCACCCCCCTCACCGGTTTCATGAATGTCGCCGATGCGATGGGCTGCGCAAAGGAGATGCGCACCACCAAGGGACTGTTCTTCCCGGTCCCGATCGTCAACCTGCTGGAAAACGCCGACGCGATCCGGGGCGCCAAGCGGATCGCCCTGCGTGATCCCAACATGGAGGGCAATCCGATCCTCGCCGTCCAGGAGGTGGAGGCGATCGAGGAGTTCACTCCCGAGCAGATGGAGTTCATTACGCAGCAGGTCTATCGCACCACCGACCCCGAGCACCCAGGAGTCGCCGCGTTCAACAGTGTCGGCCGTATCTGCGTCTCCGGTCCGATCCAGGTTCTGCACTTCTCCTACTTCCAGGATGACTTCCCCGACACCTTCCGGACCGCCGTCGAGATCCGCAACGAGATCACCGAGCGTGGCTGGAACAAGGTGGTCGCCTTCCAGACCCGCAACCCGATGCATCGCGCCCACGAGGAGCTTTGCCGCATGGCGCTGGAGCAGCTCGACGCCGACGGCGTGGTGATTCACATGCTTCTCGGCAAGCTAAAGCCCGGCGACATCCCGGCGCCCGTTCGGGACGCCGCCATTCGCAAGATGGCGGAAGTCTATTTCCCGCCGAACACCGTGATGATCACCGGCTACGGCTTTGACATGCTGTACGCCGGACCCCGCGAGGCGGTCCTCCACGCGCTGTTCCGTCAGAACATGGGTGCGACCCACTTCATTATCGGTCGCGATCACGCCGGGGTTGGTGACTACTACGGAGCCTTCGACGCCCAGACCATCTTCGACACCGAGGTGCCCCCCGACGCGCTCGAGATCGAGATCTTCCGCGCGGACCACACCGCCTACTCGAAGAAGCTCAACCGCGTCGTGATGATGCGGGATGTACCGGATCACACCAAGGAGGACTTCGTACTCCTATCCGGCACGAAGGTACGCGAGATGCTGGGCCGCGGCGAACCGCCCCCGCCCGAGTTCTCCCGCATCGAGGTGGCCGAGATCCTGATGGACTACTACCGGAGCCTCAACGCGAAATAGGGGCGTCAACCCCCGCCCCCGCCTGCGGGGAGGTTGGGGTGGGGCGCGGCAAAGGCGGGGGACAGCTTTGCAAATCTGTCCCCCGGCCGCCGCAGATCCGTCCCCGGGGCGCCGCCAGTCAGTACGCCTTCGACAGTGCCGCCTGGATGTCGGCGAAGGTCCGGGCGACATCGAAGGTCTGCACCGGCAGGCCGAGCTGGCGGCTGATCTGCGTCGCCGAAAACATGCCGCGGATGCGATGCGTCCCGGTTGCAGGATCCAGCTCCCCGACCAGCGCGTGCTGGCGACCCCAGTTCTTCAGGGTTGCGACGATGTCGCCCACCTCGGCCCGCATCACCCGGGACATCTCCAGCAGATCGATGCCGTCCACCGGCGCCATCAGGTCGCGCACCTGCAGATCGTCGTAGCGCCCCCCGTGCTCGTGAACCATCTGGATCGGCCTCTCGCCCTGGGTGTCACGAGCGGTGATCAGACCGATCACGTCCTCCTGGTCATCAACCACGAGCAGCAGGCGCACGCCCCGCTTGATCATCGCCTGGGTCGCCTCGGTCAGCGTCGCGGTCGGCCCTATGGTCGCGACCGGCACCTTGCGGAAATCGGTCATCACGCACAGCGCCGAGGAAGAGACGGTGACCAGCGGCGGGGCCTCGGTAGGCTGCTGCAGCCGGGCCCCCGGCCGGGCCTTGTGCGATGGCAGGGGCTTGTGCGATGGCAGGGGCTTGTGCGCGCTCTCACTCCTCATCTCGACTCCTTTTTTGTTATCTCCAGCAAGCGTCCCAATGTAGGCGCCGATCGCCGCGCCGTCCAGGGCCGAAGGGCGCGTGTGTGGCCGCTGGCAACCGCACGTCAACCGGAGAATAGACCATTGGCAACCGGAAACACGATCCTCCGTTCTCGTCGCGTTGCGGCCGTCGACCGGGC
>NZ_JAWLHP010000026.1:4663-10233 GCF_041690275.1 Thioalkalivibrio sp. | reverse complement strand
GGGCGGGGACCGGGTCGGCCCCGGGACGGGGACAGTGCGGAGACCGGAAACCAGCCGATGCACGATCCTTCGGCGCTGCAGGCGCCGCGTGTCGCGGTCCCGGGGCCGCTTCAGACCTCGGTCCGCTCCACCTCCGGCGTCAGCCGGATCTCGAAGTCCATCGTGGCCAGATCCCCCAGCGCCCAGGTGGCCTCGGGCGCCCCGAGGCCTGCCACGGTACCGGGATTCACGACCCAGGCCGACCCATTCTTCACGTGAGGCTGCTGGCGCACCTCGGGCTCGTGACTGTGTCCGCAGCAGACCAGGTCGTACTCCCCGGTGCAGGCCATCGCGTGGGCATAGTGCGGATAGTGGGTCACGAAGATGCGCCGGCCGCCGAGGGTGATGATTCCGTCGTGCCCGTAGTAGGTCAGCAGGCCGTTGGACTGGTGGGCAATGCGCGAGATCGCCACCGGATCACCGAGGTTGTTGCCGTGCACCGCGTGAATCGGCAGCCCGAGCTTCAGCGAGGCCTTCAGGGTGTTTCCGCCGATCAGGTCGCCGCAGTGGATCACCGCCTCGGCACCCTCGGCGGCACCCGCCGCGATGGCCCGCGCCAGCATCGGGCCGCGGTCGTGGCTGTCCGAAACGATGCAGACCTTCATGCCCCGTCCCTCCTTTCGGCGCCGGCCACGGCGCCGCCGGCAGGCAGCCGTCCGGCCTGATGCCGCGGTGACCCGGCGGCGCGTTGCCGCTTGTCTGCGCTGAACTGGGGGGTGGGCTCGGGCATGTCGGAATTCCTTGGCTGCTTATGGATGGATAAAAAGTTTTGCCTTGTAGGACCAGCCCGGTAGCTGCATACTGGCCGGAGTATATCGTAATTTACTTATTAATCAAGGCGGTATTCATGATGACACAGACCCCCTCGCAGGAAGTCAAAAATACCACCTGCTACATGTGTGCGTGCCGCTGCGGCATCCGCGTGCATGTCCGCGACGGCGAGGTGCGGTACATCGACGGCAACCCCGATCACCCGATCAACAAGGGCGTGATCTGCGCCAAGGGCTCCTCGGGGATCATGAAACAGTACTCCCCGGCACGCCTCACCCGGCCGCTGCGCCGCAGGCAGGGTGCCGAGCGCGGCGCCGGTGACTTCGAGGCCATCTCCTGGGAGGAGGCCTTCTCCATGCTGGAGGGACGCCTGGCCCACCTGCGCGAGACCGACCCGAAGAAGTTCGCGCTGTTCACCGGCCGCGACCAGATGCAGGCGCTGACCGGACTGTTCGCCAAGCAGTTCGGGACCCCGAACTACGCGGCCCATGGCGGCTTCTGCTCGGTGAACATGGCCGCGGGGATGATCTACACCATCGGCGGCTCCTTCTGGGAATTCGGCGGCCCGGACCTCGAGCGCTCCAAGCTCTTCGTAATGATCGGCACCGCCGAGGACCACCACTCGAACCCGCTGAAGATCGCGATCTCGAAGTTCAAGCGCGAGGGCGGCCGCTTCATCTCCATCAACCCGGTGCGCACCGGCTACTCTGCGATCGCCGACGAATGGGTGCCGATCCGGCCGGGTACCGACAGCGCCCTGCTGCTGGCCCTGATCCACGAGATCATTGCCAAGGGCCTCTACGACCGCGACTTCCTGGTGCGCTACAGCAACGGCGGCCAGCTGGTGAACGTGGACGAGGCCAATGACGAGTTCGGCATGTTCCTCCGGGACGAGGCCCCGGCGTCCGACGGTTGCTACGATCCCCAGGACAAGCTCTGGTGGGACCGCCGCACCGACCGCGCGGTGCGCACCCACAGCGCCGACGCCGACCCGTACCTGCTCGGAGAATTCCGGCTGGAGGACGGGACCCTGGCGAAACCGGCGTTCCAGCTGCTGAAGGAGCGGGTGGAGGAATACACCCCGGAATGGGCCTCCAGGATCACCGGCATCCCGGTGGAGACCATCCGCCGCCTTGCCCACGAGATGGGCGTGACCGCGCGCGACCAGCGCATCGAGCTGCCGATCGCCTGGACCGACTCCTGGGGCGTGGAGCACGAGAGCGTGACCGGCAACCCGGTCTCCTTCCACGCGATGCGCGGCCTCGCGGCACACTCCAACGGCTTCCACAGCATCCGCGCGCTGGCGATCCTGATGTCGCTGCTCGGCACCATCGACCGCCCGGGCGGCTTCCGCCACAAGGCGCCGTTCCCGCGCCCGATCCCGCCCTGCGCGCGCACGCCGAAGGGCCCCGAGGGCGTCCAGCCCGGCAAGCCGCTGGACGGGATGGTGCTGGGCTGGCCGGCCGAGCCCGACGACCTCTTCGTCGACGATCAGGGCGAGCCGGTGCGCATCGACAAGGCCTTCTCCTGGGAGTATCCGCTGGCGGTGCACGGCATGATGCACAACGTGATCACCAATGCGTGGCGCGGCGATCCCTACCGGATCGACACCCTGCTGATCTTCATGGCCAACATGGCCTGGAACTCGACCATGAACACGGTCGAGGTCCGGAAGATGCTGAACGACAAGGACGAGAACGGCGAATACAGGATCCCCTTCCTGGTGGTCGCCGACGCCTTCCAGTCCGAGATGACGGCCTTCGCGGACCTGGTGCTGCCCGATACCACCTACCTGGAGCGGCACGACGCGATGTCGATGCTCGACCGCCCGATCTCCGAATTCGACGGACCGGCGGACTCGGTGCGCATCCCCGTGGTGCCGCCGAAGGGCGAGTGCAAGCCCTTCCAGGAGGTGCTGATCGAGCTCGGGTCGCGGCTGAAGCTGCCCGCCTTCACGACGCCAGAGGGCAAGCGCAAGTACCGCGACTACCCGGACTTCGTCGTGAACTACGAGACCGAACCGGGTTCCGGCATCGGATTCCTTGCCGGCTGGCGCGGCAAGGGCGGCGAGAAGGCCCTGCGCGGCGAGCCCAACCCCAACCAGTGGGAGATGTACGCGAAGAACAACTGCGTTTACCACCACGAGCTGCCCAAGAGCTACCAGTACATGCGCAACTGGAACAAGGGCTACCTCGAGTGGTCCCAGCGCAACCGCATCACGCGCTACGCGGAGCCGATTCTGATCCACCTCTATTCCGAGGTGTTGATGAAGTTCCGCGCCGCGGCGCAGGGCAAGGGCACGTCACGGCGGCCGCCCGCACACCTCGCCGAGCGCGTCGCGACCTATTTCGACCCGCTGCCCTTCCACTACGACCCGCTGGAATGCCAGGCCACGGACAAGCACACCTATCCGCTCGCCGCGATCACGCAGCGACCGATGGCGATGTACCACTCATGGGACTCCCAGAACGCCTGGCTACGACAGATTCACACGCACAACCTGCTGTTCGTGAACCCCGTCACCGCGAAGAACGCCGGCATCGAGGACGACGACTGGATCTGGGTCGAGAGCCAGTGGGGCAAGGTGCGCTGCATGGCCAAGTACTCCGAGGCCGTGGAACCGGGCACCGTGTGGACCTGGAACGCGATCGGCAAGGCGGCCGGGGCCTGGAACCTGTCCCCGAAGTCGAACGAGGCACGCAAGGGCTTCCTGCTGAACCACCTGATCTCCGAGGAACTGCCGAGCGATCAGGGACGCATCTCGAACTCCGACCCGGTGACCGGCCAGGCGTCCTGGTATGACGTCCGGGTGCGCATCTACAAGGCCGGGGCCGACGAGCCGAAGGTGACGGCGCCGCAGTTCGACACCGTGAAACCCTTCCCGGGCCAGTCGAAGCGGCCCCGGGTCTGGAACTTCTTCGCTGCCAAAGGAGGCAAGTAATGACCCAGCTCGCTTTGGTCATCGACCTGAACGTCTGCGTCGGCTGCCATGCCTGCGTGACCAGCTGCAAGGAGTGGAACACCTCTGGCGAGGCTGGCCCGCTGGTCGACCTGCGTCCCTACGATGCGGATCCCACCGGGACCTTCTTCAACAGGGTTCAGACCTTCGAGGTCGGAGAGTATCCGAACACCGAGACCGTGCACTTCCCGAAGTCCTGCCTGCACTGCGAGGAACCGCCCTGTGTGCCGGTCTGCCCCACCGGCGCCTCGTACAAGCGCGAGGAAGACGGCATCGTGCTGGTGGACTATGACAAGTGCATCGGCTGCAAGTACTGCTCGTGGGCCTGTCCCTACGGCGTGCGCGAGGTCGACGCCCAGCGTCGGGTGATGACGAAGTGCACGCTCTGCGTGGATCGCATCTACGACGAAGCACTCCCGGAGTGGGATCGCAAGCCGGCCTGCGTGCGCGCCTGCCCGACCAACGCACGCCTGTTCGGGGATGTCCACGATCCCGACTCCGAGGTGTCGACGGCCATCCGCGAAAACGGCGGTTACCAGTTGATGCCGGAATGGGGCACCAAGCCGGCCAATCACTACCTGCCGCGGCACAAGACGCGCATTACCGTGCGCGAGGACGAACTCGAGCGCACCGACAACCCGCTGAGGATCGACAGCAAACTGCCCAAGCCGGACCGAGACGAGCCGTCGCTCGACGACGTCACCAGCTGGTAACCAGGGAAGAATTCATCATGCATCCTGCCTTCTCCGTGATCTTCCTCACCACCCTGATCGGCGCCGGTCAGGGACTCTTCATCGCGCTGTTCCTGACGGAGTCCCTGGGGATCCTTGGCATGGCGCCGACACAGAACGGGAACTTCCTTGCGCTCGGCACACTGGCCTCCCTGATCCTGCTCGGACTCGGTCTGATCGCATCCTTCTTCCACCTCGGCCGTCCCGAGCGGGCTTGGCGCACCGCGACCAAGTGGCGCACCTCATGGCTCTCGCGCGAGGTCATCGTGCTGCCGGCCTTCATGGGCGTGGTCTTCCTGTACGGCCTCGCGCACTGGCTGGACTTCAATCCGACGCTGTTCACGCTGCCCGGCGACCGCGCGGTGCTGGTGACAGTGGCCCTCGGCACGGTGGGCACGCTCCTGGCGTTGGCGCTCTTCGTGAGTACCGCGATGATCTATGCGGCCGTGAAATTCCTGCAGGAATGGCACTCGCCGCTGACCGTGGTGAACTACACCTTGCTCGGTGCCGCCTCCGGCTTTACCCTCGCCACCGCCTATGCCGCGTGGTCCGGAGCGCAGCTGCTGCACGTGCTCGCGTCGACCGCGATCGCGCTGACCCTGCTCGGTCTGGTCACGCGGATCGCCTCGCTGATCCGCAACGCGAGGATCAAGCCGAAGTCGACGCTGCAGACCGCGATCGGGATCAAGCACCCCCGCATCGTGCAGAAATCGCAGGGCTTCATGGGCGGGTCCTTCAACACCCGCGAGTTCTTCCACCACAAGTCGGAGGGATTCGTGCGCGCGGTGAAGTGGATCTTCCTGATCGCCGCCTTCGCCATCCCCACGATACTGCTGGCCGTAAGCCTGCTGATGACGGTCGACCCGACCAACGTGCTGATCGCCGCGGCCCTGATCCAGTACCTCGGGCTGGTCGCCGAACGCTGGTTCTTCTTTGCCCAGGCGAATCACCCGCAGAACCTCTACTACCAGTCGGTGGCCTGAGCGGCATTCACCGCCACGCGTGGGAGCGGCTTGCAGCCGCGATCCCCCTGGTCAGGCCCGGCCCGATCGCGGCCAGAGGCCGCTCCT
>NZ_JAWLHP010000026.1:0-4563 GCF_041690275.1 Thioalkalivibrio sp. | reverse complement strand
GATCGCGGCCAGAGGCCGCTCCTGCGAGCCCCCCGTGGGAGCGGCTTCCAGCCGCGATCCCGCACGCTAACCCGCCGGCCAGTAATCCGTCGCGATCCCCTCGCCCAGGTCGGCCTCGATCAGGCGCCGGCGCACCTCGAGCAGCCGCTCGATCAGCGCGGGTTCCCGCCTCTCGTAGGCCTCTGCGTCCGGTTTCCGGTTCACCACCACGCCCAGCAGCTCGGTGATCGCGTTGCCGATCGAGTTCTGGCTGATGGTCACGATCAGCTGGCCCGCGTCGTTTCGGTAGATGAGCTGCTTGAAGGCGGGCTGCCAGCGGATGGCATGGGCGTACCGGGCATCGTGCATGCAGAGGTCGCGCACCTTCTTCGCGGTCTTCAGGAAGTCGTTGTTGAACAGCAGCACCTCCTCGACGTGACGCGGGAAGTGAACCCCCTCGGGCATCGGTGCATTGCGCGTGGACACCTGCGAGAAGAAGGTCCGGTAGAAATCCAGGAAGCCCTTCAGGATCTCGTCATACTCCTGCCAGAAGCGCACCTCGCCAAGCGCCGCCGCGCCGCCCTGTATCTCCCAGCTGGGCAGGCCCTGCGGATACCCCGTGAGGTCCAGGCGTGCGTCGGCGTCGGCCGTGGGCTTCAGGATCCGCAGCTCCAGGGCTCGGGTGAAGAACTCCCGGTAGACGTCCCGCATGTAGGCCTGAAAGAGGCTGTGCTGGCCGCCGTCGGTAAGGTTGGGGTTGGCCGCGTCCGCCAGCGGCGCCCGCTTCAGATCCACCATCGGGAACACCATGAAGTGGTTGTGCAGCATGCGGATGCTGGGCACGCCCGGGGCGGTCAGCGGCCAGGTCGCGTCCAGGCTCGCCTCACCGGCAAGGATCAAGGCGTCGGCAGGATCGGGGTATTGCTCGAGCATGTACTCGATGATGATGCCGTTCATCCGGTTCCAGACCTGCCGCACGTGGTCAGGGACCTGCGTGCGCCGCACGGGTCTGCCGAGTGGGTCCAGGATCACCTTCGAGGTGTTGTAGATGATCGAGGTGTCGAACTCGTTGCTGTGCCCGAGCGCCTTGCGGTAGAGCAGCAGATTCTCCGGGTTGACCAGCAGCCCGTTGTTGTTGACCAGGTCCGCGAGATTCTCGGTGCTGTTGAAGAACTCGTTCGGCTTCATACCCTCCGGAATATCCAGCGGTATCGGTCGGAACGGCGTGGTGATTTCGCGTGGGCCGGGTTCCATCATCGTTCCAGTTTCCTCCGTCTGAGTGTGCGGAGCCACGTAAGCGCAAGCCTTGTGCGGGGCTCCACAGAAGCTGTACTGTAGCGCCGCGCAACTCGCGGCCGGTTGGCGCCGGGTGCAAAACATACCTTCAAGACACTAAAGGAGCGAAGTCATGCGATTGATTCTTTTGGGCCCGCCGGGCGCCGGCAAGGGCACGCAGGCCCAGTACATCTGCGAGCGCTACGGCATACCGCAGATCTCGACCGGCGACATGCTGCGCGCCGCCGTTAAGGCGGGTACCCCGCTCGGCATGGAAGCGAAGAAGGTGATGGACGCTGGCGGCCTGGTCTCGGACGACATCATTCTGGGTCTGATCAAGGAGCGACTGCAGCAGCCGGATTGCGCGCAGGGGTTCCTGTTCGACGGCTTCCCGCGCACCATCCCCCAGGCCGAGGCCCTGAAGGACGAGGGTATCACGCTCGATTTCGTGGTCCAGATCGACGTCGACGACGAAGAGATCATCAAGCGGATGAGCGGCCGCCGCGTGCATCCCGCCTCGGGCAGGACCTACCACGTGATCTTCAACCCGCCGCGGATCGAAGGCCGGGACGACCTCACCGACGAGCCGCTGATCCAGCGCGAGGACGACCAGGAAGAGACCGTGCGCAAGCGCCTCGAGGTCTATCACAACCAGACCAAGCCGCTGGTCGACTTCTACTCCAGGTGGGCCGAGAGCGGTGACCCGGATGCCCCGCGTTACGTGAGGATCGAGGGCGTGGGCTCGGTCACCGATATCCGGGACCGGATCTTCGAGGCACTGGGTTAGGTCGTACCCTCATCCCCAAGCCCCTCTCCCGCTGGTGCGGGAGAGGGGAGGCCCGGGCAGGTCCCCTCCGGCTCAGGGATTCAGCACCCGGGGCACCAGGTTCTGGCGCAACCGGTAGGCGTCCGGCATTCCCGAACCCAGCAGCGGCCGCAGATAGAGCCGGAAGGCGTCGGTTACGTCGGTACCGGAATCGGCGATGAACTCGTCCGGCATCACCTTGGTCTTGCCGGCAACGGTTTCCAGCGGAACGAGGCGATAGTCCGAGGAGTAGAAACCGGTGCGATCGATGACCACCGAGCCATCGTTGTCGTCCCACATCGCATACTGCACTGCCTTCTCCCCCACTTCCCGCGCCTCGCGCTGGTCCACGTCGGAGACGCAGCCGATGAACGAGCGCTGCACGTAACCGAAGGTGTCGCCGCGCACCCGCTTCACACCGAGCTTGGTACGGATCTCCTCGCAGAGCATGTCGGCCAGGGCGCCAGTGCCCGAAAGCTGCACGTTGCCATGGGCGTCCTGCTCGACGTTCTTGGCCAGCTTCACCGCGATCGGCACGCCCTCCTCGTCGTGGATCCCCTCGCTCACCGCGATCACGCATCGGCCGTAGCGGTCCATCGTCGCCTTGACGTCGGCCAGGAACTTCTCGACGTTGAAGACGCGCTCAGGCAGGTAGATCAGGTGCGGGCCATCATCGGGGAACTTCTTGCCCAGTGCGGACGCGGCGGTCAGGAAGCCGGCGTGGCGTCCCATCACCACCGCAATGTAGATGCCCGGAAGGGCGGAGTTGTCCAGGTTGGCACCGATGAAGGCCTGGGCCACGAAGCGAGCGGCCGACGGGAAACCCGGCGTGTGGTCATTCACCACCAGATCGTTGTCGATCGTCTTCGGGATATGGATGCAGCGCATTGCGTAGTCGGCCTTGCGCGCCTCCTCGCTGACGATCCGCACCGTGTCGGAGGAGTCGTTGCCGCCGATGTAGAAGAAGTAGCTGATCTCGTGTGCCTGGAGGACCTTGAAGATCTCCTGGCAGTACTTCAGATCCGGCTTGTCCCGGGTGGAACCGAGGGCCGAAGACGGCGTGTTCGCCACCATCTCGAGATTGTGGGTGGTCTCCTGCGTCAGGTCGAGGAGCTCCTCGTCGACGATGCCGCGCACCCCGTGGAATGCGCCGTAGACCAGGTCCACGTTGTTGAACTTGCGTGACTCCAGGACCGCACCAACCATCGACTGGTTGATGACCGCCGTCGGCCCTCCGCCCTGTGCAATCAGAACTTTAGCCATCCTCTGTCTCCGATGCTTTTTGATTTTGGCATTTTAAAATCTGCATGCGCCCGGACACTGGGCCGGGCACGGTTGGCGACTATACGCGATGCGTATCCGACCGGGTAGGGGGTATCCGCCGTGCCGGCTGAGGGAAATGGCACAATCCGTGTTTTCGGCTACTCTCGGCCTCATGAGCGAAACCGCCCTCGTCGATCCCTTCGGCCGTCGCATCGAATACGTTCGGGTATCCGTGACCGACCGCTGCGACCTGCGCTGCTTTTACTGCATGCCGCGCGGGTTCCGGGACTTCGAGGAGCCGGAGCACTGGCTCAGCTTCGACGAACTCGAGCGCGTGATGGCGGCCTTCGCCCGCCTCGGCACCCGCCGCATTCGCCTGACGGGCG
The DNA here is from genome assembly GCF_041690275.1 of Thioalkalivibrio sp. Taxonomy (NCBI): domain Bacteria; kingdom Pseudomonadati; phylum Pseudomonadota; class Gammaproteobacteria; order Chromatiales; family Ectothiorhodospiraceae; genus Thioalkalivibrio; species Thioalkalivibrio sp. The sequence continues at coordinate 855 of NZ_JAWLHP010000026.1, read as the reverse complement.
GCGAGCCGCTGGTGCGCCGGGATCTGCCCGACCTGGCGGCAAGACTCTCCGCACTGCCCGGGGTGGAGGACATCTCCCTGTCCACCAACGCCACCCGCCTGGCGAAATCCGCCGAGGCGCTGTTCGCCGGCGGTGTGCGCCGCATCAACGTGAGTCTCGATTCACTGAAACCCGAGGTCTTCCGGGAAGTCACCGCCGGCAAGCTGGACAAGGTGATCGCCGGGCTGATGGCCGCGAAGAGGGCCGGGTTCCGCCCGATCAAGATCAACATGGTCGTGATGGGCGGCGTGAACGAGGACGAGGTCGAGGACATGGTCGACTTCTGCCTGGAACACGGCTTCACGCTGCGCTTCATCGAGACCATGCCGATGGGAGCGACCGGCCGCGAGGCGACCGACCGCTTCGTGGACCTCCGGCGGGTGAAGGAGCGCCTCGCGCAGCGCTTCGAACTCATCCCCGGGATGATGCCGGGCGGCGGGCCGGCGCGTTACGTGCGGGTCGCCGGGACAGACCTGCACATCGGCTTCATCACGCCGATCTCGCAGCACTTCTGCGAGACCTGCAACCGTGTGCGGCTGTCGGTGGATGGCACGATCTACACCTGTCTGGGCAACGAACACAAGCTGGAACTGCGGCCACGGCTTCGGACGGGCTGCTCGGACCGGGAGCTCGAGGAGGCGATCCTCGAGGCCATCGCCCTGAAACCGGAGCGACACGAGTTCCGGGAGCGGCCCGAAAAGGTGCTGCGCTTCATGTCGATGACCGGCGGCTAGTGGGCCATGCGGAAAGTTCGGTGACTATGGAGCACAGCCAGAAGGGCCGGAGCAAGGCGGGCAAGTGCAGGAATAGTGGGCC
>NZ_JAWLHP010000025.1:34828-42012 GCF_041690275.1 Thioalkalivibrio sp. | reverse complement strand
CCGCTCCCACGACTACCCGCTCCCACGACTACCCGCTCCCACCCAGGCTGGGGTGCCGGCCGCGCCGGGTCGGCCAGAGGGCTGGCCTCCTGCATCGGGCGCCGGGGTCAGTGCACGCCGGCTGGCCTCAGCCAGCGTGGCGGTCCTTCAGGCGCGCGTACTGGACGGCTGAATACTCGAGGTATTCCGTCTCCTCGTCGCTCAGTGGCCGCGCGCGCCTTGCCGGACTGCCTCGCCAGAGGTAGCCGCCCTCGAGGCGCTTGCCCGGCGCCACCAGGCTGCCGGCGGCAAGCATCGCGCCGGATTCGATCACCGCGCCGTCCATCACGATGCTGCCCATGCCGATCAGGCAGCGATCCTCGATGGTGCAGCCGTGCAGGATCACCTTGTGGCCCACCGTGACCTCGTCACCGACAGTCAGGTCATGCCCGCCCGGCGCAAACCGGCTGTCATGGGTGACATGCAGCACCGAGCCGTCCTGGATATTGGTCCGCACGCCGATCGCGATCCGGTGGATGTCCCCGCGCAAGACGCACATCGGCCAGATGGAGCTGTGGGCCCCGACATGCACATCCCCCACCACCAGCGCGGTGTCGTCCACCCAGGCGGTGGAATGCAGTGCGGGACGCAGATCGCCAAAGTCACGGATCATGCGTTGAGATTAGCAGGAAAGTCGGAGAGCGGCGCCCTGTGCCGGTGATGGGCCATGCCGCCAACGCGGGCTGGACGATCCGCGATCCGTCGCGCTCCGTTCGCGCCATGGAGTGCGGGAGCCTGCTCCCGCTTTGCCCTTCAGGAGGCTCGCCTCCTGCAGCGGCAGCACGCGTCCGCGCGTGAGTGCGGGAGCACGCTCCCGTACTTCACAGGGCTGGGGAGGGGGCGGAGGCAGTGACGCCGCTCAGCAGATCCGCGGCAGCTGTTCCCCGGAAATCCAGTCGACGTTACGCCGCCCGCCAAAACTGGTCTCCATCTGCACGAAGCCGTGCTCGTCGGCGATCACCTCGCCGATGATCACGGCGTCCCGGCCCAGCGGGTGCGCGCGCATGGCCGCGAGCACCGCCTCGGCGGAGTCCGGCGGGCAGATCGCGACCACCTTGCCCTCGTTCGCGACGTAGAGCGGGTCGAGGCCGAGCAGTTCACAGGCGGCATCCACTTCCTCGCGTACCGGGATCGCGTCCTCGCGAACGACCATGCCCACGCCCGACTGTCGGGCGATCTCGTTGAGCGTGGCCGCGAGTCCGCCCCGGGTCGGGTCGCGCAGGCAATGGATCTCCGGCGCCGCCGCCACCATCCCCGCGATCAGTTCGTGCAGCGCGGCCGAGTCCGATTCGATGGTGGTGCTGAAGCTCAGGTTCTCGCGCAGCGACATGATCGCAACGCCGTGGTCCCCGAGAAAGCCGCTTACCAGAATGCGGTCACCGGGCCGCGCACGGTCGCCCGAGATCTCGATGCCCTCGGGGACGACGCCGACCCCGGTGGTATTGATGAAGACGCCATCGCCCTTGCCGCGCTCCACCACCTTCGTGTCCCCGGTGACCACCTGCACGCCGGCCGTGCGCGCCGCCGCGGCCATCGAATCCACGATGCGCTTCAGATCCGCGAGCGGAAAGCCCTCCTCGAGGATGAAGCCTGCGGAGAGCCACAGCGGTCTCGCACCGCTGGTCGCCACGTCGTTGAGCGTGCCGTGCACCGCGAGGCTGCCGATGTCGCCGCCGGGGAAGAACAGCGGCGAGACCACGTGGCTGTCGGTGGCCATCACGATGCGGCCCTCGGGCCGCGTCAACAGGGCCTGGTCGTTGGCCTGGCGCAGATACGGGTTGTCGAAGGCCGGCTGGAAGAGCTCATCGATCAGCTGCGACATCGCGCGGCCACCACCGCCGTGCGAAAGCTCGACCTTGCCGTGCTTCAGATCCAGGGGCCGGATGTAGCCGCGCCTGGTCCGTTTCGGATTCTCGCTCACGAGGCCTCCGCGACGGCGGAATCCTTCGTGAACTGACCGTAGGTGTAATAGGCCGCGCAGGCGCCCTCCGCGGAGACCATGCACGAGCCGAGCGGGTTGTCCGGAGTGCAGACGGTGCCGAAGACCTTGCAGTCCTGCGGCTGCTTCACGCCGCGCAGGATCGCGCCGCACTCGCAGGCCTTGTGATCCGGCACCGAGCGGTAGGGCAGGTCGAAGCGCACCTCGGCATCGAAGTCCCGGTAGGCCTCGCGGATGCGCAGCGCGCTGTAGGGAACCTCGCCCAGGCCGCGCCACTCGAAGCGGTCGCGCAGCTCGAAGACCTCGGCCACCAGCCCCTGTGCCTTCAGATTGCCCTCACGAGTCACCGCGCGGCTGAACTGGTTCTCGACCTCGGCCCGGCCCTCGTTGAGCTGGCGCACCAGCATCAGCACCGACTGCAGCACGTCCAGCGGCTCGAAGCCCGCGATCACCACCGGCTTCTGGAACTCCTCGGCGAAGAATTCGTAGGGCTGGCTGCCGATGATCGTGGACACGTGGGAGGGGCCGATGAAACCATCCAGCGGCACCGTGCCCAGGTCCCGCACCTCGGGGGACTCCAGGATGTTCTGGATCGCCGACGGCGTCAGCACGTGATTGGCAAAGACGCTGAAGTTCTTAAGACCCTCCTCACGCGCCTGGCGCAGGGCAACAGCAGTCGGCGGCGTGGTGGTCTCGAACCCGATCGCGAAGAAGACCACCTCGCGGTCCGGGTTTTCGCGCGCGATCTTCAGCGCGTCGGCGCTGGAGTAGACCATGCGGATGTCCGCACCCTCGGCCTTCGCGCGCAAAAGGCTCGTCCGCCCGGAGGCCGGCACGCGCATCGTGTCGCCGTAGCTGCAGAGGATCACGCCGTGGTCGCGGGCCAGTTCGATCGCGCTGTCGATGCGCCCGATCGGCAGCACGCAGACCGGGCAACCGGGCCCGTGGATGAAGCGGATCGCCGATGGCAACAGGTCGCGCAGACCATAGCGGGAGATCGCGTGGGTGTGCCCGCCGCAGAACTCCATCAGGTGGTAGCGCCGGTCCGGCCGGACCTCGTCGGCGATGGTCCTTGCAAGGCTGCGCGCAACCTTGCCGTCCCGGAACTCGTCAACGTACTTCATGCGGCGGCCCCCGGCTCGACGCCCATCTCGCGCAGCATCGACAGGGTGCGCTGGGCCTCGTCCTCGTCGAGCCGGTTGATCGCAAAGCCCACGTGCAGGATCACGAAGTCCCCGGCCTTCACGCCGTCCACCAGGCTCACATCCACTTCCTTGCGCACGCCACCGACATCGACCAGGGCCTGTTCGGCCTCCAGCAGCTCAACCACCTTCACAGGGATCGCCAGACACATGGCGCGATTGTCTTTTCTCCCCACCCACAGTGCAAGAAACCGCGATCCCGTAGAGGGTCAAGCACCGCCGGTCCGCCATGTGGCGATGCTCGGCGATTCGGCCGGACGGGAAGTCGTTGGACGAGAAAATAAATCTGTCCCGTTTTTTCGTCTTTTGGGCCAAGCGCTAGCGGGCGTTCATCGCGATCCAGGCCTGGCCGAGACTGAGGCCGCCGTCGTTGGCGGGGGCGAGGCGCGGGAGGTGGACATCGTAGCCGGAGGCGGTCAGGCGCCGTTCGAGGTCGGTCATCAGCACCTGGTTCAGCACGCAGCCGCCGCTGAAGACCAGGTGACCAATCCCCGTGAGCTCGGCCACGGGTCGGATCCAGTCGGCGAGGGCCGCGGCGAGGGTGGCATGGAAGACGGCGGCGGCACGGGGCTGGTGGCGGCCTTCCGGGGCGTGTTTGCTGTTTGGGGAAGGCGGTGGCGAGCCACCGCTGTGCGCTGCGCGGTCGGCCAGCCACGCCAGGAGCGGGAGAAGGTTCAGGGTGTGGTCAGCATCGATGGCCCAGCCATTCGGGAGGGGATCGGCGGGCCCGTGCTGCGCGGCAAGGCCCTCCAGCAGCATCGCGGCCTGCCCCTCGAAGCGCTGCACGGGCTTGATGCCGAGCAGACCGGCGGCGGCGTCGAAGTGGCGGCCGAGGCTGGTGGTCGGCGGGCTGTTGATGCCGCGCTCCAGCAGTTCCGGCAACCTCGGCGCGAGCGGCTGGTCGCAGAAGCGCGTGGCGATCTCCCCTCCCCTGCCCAGCGCATGCAGCGCGGAAGCGGCCATGCGCCAGGGTTCGCGCGCGGCGCGGTCGCCGCCGGCGAGCACGAGTGGGGCGATGTGGCCGAGGCGTTCGAAACCGGCGCCTTCCAGGCGCAGCAGTTCGCCGCCCCACGGCGTGCCGTCCGATCCGAGGCCGACGCCGTCCATCGCGACGCCGAGCACGGGTTCATCGAGTCCGTGCTCCGCCTGCACCGCCGCAAGATGGGCGTGGTGGTGCTGCACCCGGATCAGCGGGACGTCGAGGTCCTGTGCCATCGCAGCGGCAAGCTGGCTGCTGTAGAAGTCCGGGTGGCGGTCGCAGGCGATGCGCGCGGGCCTGATTTCGAGGATCTCGACCAGGTGCCGGGCGGTCTCGTCCAGCGAGCGACAGGTCGCCGCGTTGTCGAGGTCGCCGATGTGCTGCGACAGGAAGGCCTGGTCGTCGCGGGTCAGGCAAACGGTGTTCTTCAGCCAGGCGCCCAGCGCCAGTACGGACGGTCCGCCGCGGGGCAACCGGATCGGCACCGGGGTATAGCCGCGTGCCCGGCGCAGGAAGGACGCCCCGCCGGCGCCGACGCGGATCACCGGGTCGTCGCAGCGCACGACGATGTCGCGGTCGTGCACGAGCAGGGCATCGGCGATGCCGGCCAGCCGTGCGACCGCCTCACCATTGTCGATGACCAGCGGTTCGCCACCCGGATTCGCGGAGGTGCAGACCAGCAGCCAGGGGTCGGCTCCCTCCACCTCCAGCCAGCTGGTGCCGGCCGGGCGGCCCGCCGCCTCGTGGAACAGCAGGTAGTGCAGCGGCGTGTAGGCGAGCATCGCGCCCAGCCAGGCCAGTCCGGGCGCGACGCCCGGCAGGGCCGCGTCGCAGCCGGGCCCCTTGCGCAACAACACGATCGGCCGGTCGCGGGAGCGCAGGAGCTGCTCCTCGGCGTCACCGAACTCGACCAGGCCCGCCAGGGCCCGCGGATTCGCGGCCATCACGGCCAGCGGCTTTTCCTCGCGGTGCTTGCGGGCACGCAACCGCGCGACGCTGTCGGCATTGCGGGCGTCGCAGAGCAGGTGGAAGCCGCCCAGACCCTTGACCGCCAGGATCTCGCCGGCCTCGAGGCGGCGCACCGCCTCCACGATCGGGTCGGCCACGGGCAGCGGCTGACCGTCGGGAGTGAGCAGGGACAGACTCGGGCCGCAGTCCGGACAGGCGTTGGGCTGGGCATGGAAACGCCGGTCGGCGGGATTGTCGTACTCGTGCTGGCACGGCGGGCACTGGATGAATGCCGCCATGCTGGTGTTCGGGCGATCGTAGGGCAGTGCCCGTGTCAGGGTGTAGCGCGGGCCGCAGTGGGTACAGTTGATGAAGGGATAACGGTAACGACGGTCGGCCGGATCGAAGAGCTCCTCGAGGCAGGCCGGGCAGACGGCGGCGTCCGGGGTGATGCCGGTGCGCACGGCACCGGCGCGGCTGGGAGCGATGGTGAAGGCCTGGCCGACATCCGGGGGCTTCGATTCGGCCTCGGTGGTCTCGATGGCATCCACGCGAGCGAGCGGCGGTGCCTCGGCGGGAAGCCGGCGCAGGAACGCGCCGACGGCGGCCGGACCGCCCTGTACCTCCAGCTCCACACCGGCGGCATCGTTGCATACCCAGCCGGTGAGGCCCAGTTCCATCGCCAGGCCGTAGACATAGGGGCGGAAGCCCACGCCCTGGACCTGGCCGTGCACGCGGACGCGGCGCCGGATAGCGGCCGGTATCGCTCTCGCCCCCGGACCCTCCCCCACCTGTGCCCGAGGGAGGGCTGCGGGGGAAGACCGGGGTGGGAGAACGGCACCGGGCCCTGACGGCGGCATCAGCGAATCATCCCCGCGGCAGACGCGGCTCAATGCCCCTGACGGGCCGCGTCGAGCTGCGCCTCCAGTTCCGCGACACGGCGGCGCAGGGCCTCGATCTCCTCTTCTCCACCGCCGGCCGCGCTGCCGCCAAGCCTTCCTTCCAGCCAGTCGACCCAGGCATCCATGCCCTCGCCGGTGCGGGCAGAGACCTGCAGCACCTCGAGCCTCGGGTTGATCCGGCGGGCATACTCGATGCATCGCTTCACGTCGAAGTCGACATAGGGCAGCAGGTCGATCTTGTTCAGCACCATCAGAGTCGAGGCGTGGAACATGTCCGGGTATTTCAGGGGCTTGTCCTCCCCCTCGGTGACCGAGAGGATCACCACCTTGTGCGCTTCGCCGAGGTCGAAGGCCGACGGGCACACCAGGTTGCCCACGTTCTCGATCAGCAGCAGCCCGCTGCCCTGAAGCCCCAGGCGTTCCACCGCGTGGCCGATCATGTGGGCGTCGAGGTGGCAGCCCTTCCCGGTATTCACCTGCACCGCCGGGGCGCCCGTCGCGCGAATGCGGTCGGCGTCGTTGCTGGTCTGCTGGTCGCCCTCGATCACGCTGACCGGCATACGCCCCTGCAGGCGCTCGATGGTCGCGGTCAGCAGGCTGGTCTTGCCGGAACCGGGGCTGGAGACGAGGTTCAGCGCGAGCACGCCCTGACGCTGGAACCGCTCACGGTTCGCCTGTGCGTACTCATTGTTCTTGCCGAGGATGTCCTGCTCGATACGGACCATCCGCTCCTGGGTCATCCCGGGTGCATGGGCGTGGGCAGCCCCGTGACCGTAGTGCAGGTGCTCACCGTGGGACGCGGCGGCCTGATCATCACGGTGTTCATGCTCGTGCGCGGTATCATGACCATGGTGGCCCGCGTGGTCATGCGGGTGGGCGTGCACGGTCCCGTCCGCGTGCCGGTGTTCGTGCCTGTGCGGGTCTTCGTGCGCGTGGTCGTGGACACCCCCGTGTCCGTGTTCGGCCGCATGATCGTGCGCGTGACTGTGCGCGGTGCCGTCGGCATGGCGGTGGCTGTGCGCATGCTCGTGCCGATGGTCATGCCCGGCACCGTGCCCGTGGGCGCTGGCGTGATCGTGGGCGTGAGCGTGCACCGTTCCATCCTCGTGGCGATGCATGTGTTCGTGGTGATGCCGGTGCTCGTGACCATGGTCATGTCCGTGGTCGTGGTCGTG
>NZ_JAWLHP010000025.1:0-34728 GCF_041690275.1 Thioalkalivibrio sp. | reverse complement strand
CCGGTCAACCCGGCCGGCCCGGCGCTTCTGCCCGCGCGTCCACCTCGAGATCCAGCACCCGCATCTCCATACCGCCGGTCGCGTGGACCTGGTAGCCGCCGCAGAGTGGACAGGCATCGTAGAGCGCGGCGATCCCCACCGTGGTGCCGCAGTCCAGGCACCAACCCTGTCCCGGCGTGTCCACGATCTCAAGAACCGCCGAATCGGCCACACTGTTGCTCATCACGGCGTCGAAGCTGAACCGCAGCGCCTCGACCTCGACGCCCGCGAGCTGTCCCACCTCCACGCGCACGCGCCGCACGCGCTCGAATCCGCTCGCCGCGGCCTGGTCCTCGATGATCCGAAGGATTCCCTCGGCCAGAGCCATCTCATGCATGCAGGATCTCCAGTTCGTATTGCACGCAGGGATCCAGCGCCATCACCTGCAGCGTAACCATCTCCCGGAGCTGGGGCTCATCCGGGGCCTGAAGCTGCAGCAGGCCCTCCCGCGCGGGCCCCTCCGGATGAAAATTCCACTCCGTGGGCGCCACGATCCGGTAGTCCCGTATCCCGTCCGGCACGGCCTCCTGCCAGTGCATCAGGACTCCGCGCACCATCTCGAGCGCCACCATCGATTCATGCGCGCCGCGCTGCCAGGCGATGCCGAGCCTCGGTTCGATTCCACGCTGCAGCGAGTCTAGCGCGCCGGCGAGTTCCAGCACCCGTGCCAATACCCGCAGCCAGGAATCCGGAACGCCCTGGCAAGCCAGCATCGCCGCGATCAGCGGATGCGCCGCCTGACGCGGCAGGGGCCCCATCTCGAAGACCTGACCCTGATGGTCGGGCCGCCAGTGGAAGTCCGGGTCCGATTGCAGCCGCGGCAGGGCTGTCTGCACCATCGGTTGCAGATCGCGACCCCGGAAGAATGGCAGCGCCGAAGGGCCGAGACCCGTCAGGCGGGGCCGCAGCCGCGCGAGCAGGCCCGCCAGCGGCGTCGGCGCCTCTTCCAGCCACTGCGCCAGGGAATCGGGCTCCGGATTCTCGAGCCAGGCGAGATTCGCGTGTCCGAACAGATCCGCGAAGGTCTTGCCCGCCCAGTTGCCGGCGGCTTCACGATCCGTCGCGAATCGTGTCCGCTCGCCCAGCAGCTCGCGCACCGGGGCCGGTTGCTGGGGTTCCCCGACGACGCGCGGCCAGTCGAGCCCCAGCCGCCACAGGTGCTCGCGGATGTTCTCCAGGCGGATGCGTTCGGCCCAGTCCGCAATGGCGTTGCTGTCCGGCGCGCCGCTGCGCAGCACGGCCTCCAGGGCCTCGACCGCGACGGACTGCGCGTCTCCGCAGAGGCTGTACAGGCGCGGGATGATCGCGCGCGCCTGTCCGGGTGCCCTGCCGGTCAGCAGGGCCGCGGGCTGCGGTCGCCGCGAGCGGACTTCAGCGCGTTGCACCACCCGCCCGTCCCATTCGAGGCGCAGTTCGACCCTGCCCTCAGCGGGAATCGCCGTCGTCATTCAGAAAGTCTCCGCGCAGCACGCGGCGACGGTCGAAATCGCGCCCGGCGTTGCGCCGGAGCGCCGCGATCGGCCCGCCCCCCTGACGCTGCGGCTCTGGCCGCCGCAGATCGGGGCCGGGCCGGAGCAGCAGGGACAGCGTTTCAAAGGCGACCGCCCGGGCCGCCGCCTGATCCTCGAAGCGCTGCATCGGAGAGAACAGCGAGCAGGTCTCGTAGGGGCCGACATCCTCTTCCCGGGCGCCGATGAAATCCACCGGGCCGCGCGGCAGTTCCCGCGTGCCGAACGCGCCCACGGCAATCGGGTCGTCGTCGGGCAGGCGCAGCAGGTTCATCGCCCAGGGAGTGATCAGGACGCCCACGCGCGCGGCGCCGCTGCGCCGGAAACCGACGGCCTCGACAGCGAGCCCGTGATGCAGCAGCGGAAGGTCCTGCATGCGCTCCCGCTGGATGCGGCCGAAGACCTCCTCCAGCTGCTGTCGCACCGCTTCCGCGTCCCCGTTCACGGGTTGCCTACCGGGGTGGCCCGACCGCCGAGGGCAGCTCGAGGTCACTGAAGAAGCCGTCGAGATCGGTCTCGCCGCGCATCGCCGCCTCGAGGCCCAGCACCGCCTCGTCGATCTGGCGCGCCTGTTCCGGGGTCAGGACCTCGCGGGCATGGTCCTGCAGCGCCAGCACCCAGGTGCCCACCGGCTGTGGCCCGATCAGCATCATGTTCAGCCGTCGGCGCTCGCCACGCCGCTCGCAGAGAGCCACGCATTCGTCCGTCTCGAGCACCTGCATCGGAATCCCAAGGCACATCGCGTTTCCACCCCTTGAATCGATATCAGGCCAGGTGCATCGGATCCCGCCAGGGCCGCCCGGCACCGGCCTCCATGCCCAGCACCTTCCCACACTGGAACGGGGCCGAATGTGATCTAGATCACCGCCGGGAAAGACCCACTAACGCATTCTGTGTTCGAGCATAAGACAACGCTGATTTTTTCACACATCCCGAGAATTTATCACACGAAACACGGGTGCCGTGGGCCGGACCAATGCACCCCCAGGCAGGAAGGGTAGCGATGATCACGATCACAGACCGGGCCGATTCCGCGCCGCCCTCCCCCGCCACCAGAAACCGCCAGGTTCTGGTCCTGGGCCTCGGAAACATCCTGCTGAGCGACGAGGGTGCCGGCGTGCATGTCGTCAAGCAACTGGCGGACACGCACACGGGGCTACCGGACGTCGAATTCATGGATGGCGGCACGCTGAGCTTCACGCTGGCGGACGCCATCGTCACCACGGACTCCCTGATCGTGGTCGACACCGCCGCACTCGAGACCGAACCCGGCGCGGTGCAGGTGTTCGAGGGCGACGCGATGGACCACTTCGTCAGCACTGGCGCCAAGAGCAGCGTGCACGAGGTGAGCCTGTCGGACCTGCTCGCCATTGCCGCGCTGGAAGGCCTCCTGCCCCGCCGCCGGGCGCTGGTCGGTATCCAGCCTCAGGATTTCGACTGGGGTGATCAACCAACGGCGGCCGTGGCCAACGCCCTGCCCGTCGCCTGCGAGAGAGTGATGGAACTGGTCCGGAGGTGGCAGGCATGAGCCTGAAGGACATCCCGGTCAAGCTCGATCCGGGCCCGGGGCCGGGATCGCCCGAAACCACGGGGCTCGCGGTCGCCCTGCTGCGGGAGATCGCCGATCACCTGCTGGCGGTCTCCCAGGGCGGTGAGCGCCAGGTGGTGGAGCTCACGAACCTTCCCCTCAGCGAGGGCGACCTGCAGCTCCTGGAGGCGAAGCTGGGACGCGGAGAGGTCGAGGCCCGGATCAATGCGGCCGGTCCCACCGAGGTCTTCGAGACCGCGTTCCCCGGGGTCTGGTGGGTTCGGTACCTCGGCGAGGGCGACCGCATGATCACACAGCAACTGGAGATCGGCACGGTGCCGGTGATCCTGGAGGCACATGAGGAGGACATCCAGGCGAGCGCCAGACGTTTTCCGTCCATGTTCGATGAACTGGACACGAACCACCATTGACCACTCGCAATCCAGCGACGACTTGCACAAAGGGGGTCGGCATGAAAGAGCATGATTTGACGTTAGGCGAGGAACTGCGCCGCCAGGGCATCTCCAGGCGTTCCTTTCTCAAGTTCTGCGCGGGGGTCGCCTCATCGATGGCCATCCCTGCCGCGATGGTGCCGGCGATGGCGGACTCGCTTGCCCAGGCCCGCAGGCAGCCTGCGATCATGATGGCCTACCAGGAGTGCACCGGATGCCTGGAGTCCCTGACCCGGTCGTTCGCGCCCACGCTGGAAAACCTGATCTTCAACTTCATCTCCCTGGACTTCCAGCACGCGCTGCAGGCGGCCGCGGGCGATCAGGCGGTCGAGGCAATCAAGACCTCGATGAAGGAGAACTGGGGCAAGTACCTCCTGCTGGTGGATGGCTCCATTCCGCTGAACGACGACGGCATCTACTCGGTGTCGCACGGTCAGAGCCACCTGGACTCGCTGCGTGAACTGGGCGAGGGTGCGGCCGCGATCGTCAGCATCGGCACCTGCGCGAGCTTCGGCGGGATCGGCGCGGCGAGTCCGAACCCGACCGGCGCAGTGGGCGTCGACCAGATCATTACCGACAAGCCGATCCTGAACGTGCCGGGTTGCCCTCCGATGCCCGAGGTGATGACCGGCGTGCTGACCAGCTTCCTCGCCTTCGGGGCCCTGCCGGAGGTCGACAGTCTGAAGCGGCCCAGGGCCTTCTTTGGTGACACCATCCACGACCGCTGTTACCGGCGCACGTTCTACGACCAGGGCAAGTTCGCGGACAGTTTCGATGACGAGGGCGCGCGCAACGGCTGGTGTCTGTACAAGCTGGGTTGCAAGGGTCCGATCACCCACAATGCATGTGCGACGCTGAAGTTCAACGAGGGGGTCAGCTGGCCCATCCAGTCCGGTCATGGTTGCCTTGGCTGCTCCGAACCGAATTTCTGGGACAAGGAGGGCTTCTACAAGCCGCTGTCGGCGGGCCAGTGGGGTAGCGCAGAGGGCATCGCGGCCGCGGCCGCGGCCGGTGTGGCCCTGGGCGCGGTATCCGCCGTGATGTCCCGCCGCAATCAAAACAAAATCTCGGGAGGCAAGTAGCCATGACACTCCTTGACTTTGCACGCGGCCCCGCGATGCAGATCGCGATCATCATCTTCGTGGCGGGCATCCTGTGGCGCCTCGTGGGCGTCTGGGCCCTGCGACAGAAGAAGGATCTCTCCGAGGCCCGCCAGACGGGCGCCTGGGTGGGAGGCCTGAAGGGCCTGTTCGTTCACGCCTGGCCGTACAAGCCCTTCGTGCCCAAGGTGGGTGCCCAGTACATCATCGGCTACATCATCCACCTGGGGCTGTTCATCGTGCTGATCTTCGGCACGCCGCACATGCTCTTCTTCGCCGACATCGTGGGCTTCACCTGGTGGACCCTCCCGGGCGGGGTGATCACCGCGGTCGCCGTGATCACCACCCTCGCGCTGTTCGTCGCGTTGATCAAGCGGCTGGTCAACCCGGTGCAGCGGCTGATCTCCAACTTCGATGACTACGCCACCTGGTTCGTGACCACGGCACCGTTTGTCACCGGCCTGATCACCAACATGAACATGTGGCCGGACTATGAAACCGGGCTGGCGATCCATCTTCTGAGCGTCTGGCTGCTGCTGATCTACTTCCCGTTCGGCAAGCTGATGCATTCCTTCTGGTTCGTGGTGTCCCGTTACACCACCGGTTCCCGTTTTGCACGTAGAGGGGGCATGGCATGATTGATACAACCCAAACCGAAATCGAACTCGATCACGAGTCCAGGCGCCTCTCCGTTACCAAGCCCGAGGAACGCTTCGACGTCCAGGGCGACATGAGCGACGATGAGCGCGTCGAGAAGGCGATGGTGAACTTCGCCAAGGACTTCGGCCGGGTCGCGGCCACCTACATGGAGGCCTGCATCCACTGTGGTGCCTGCGCCCATGCCTGCCCCTTCTACGAGGTCAGCGGCAACCCGCGCCACACCCCGATCTGGAAGCTCGAGCCCTTCAAGCAGGCCTACAAGCGCGAGGCCGGCCCGTTGGCCTTCCTGTACAAGACCCTCAACTTCAAGCCAAAGGTCACGGTCGACGAACTCAAGGAGTGGCAGGAACTGCTGTACGACACCTGCACCATGTGCGGCCGCTGCACGCTGATCTGCCCGATGAGCATCGACATCGCCACCCTGGTCGGCACAGCGCGCCACGCGATGTTTCACGCCGGCCTCGTCCCGCACGAGCTGTACACGGTCACCGAAAAGGCGCAGAAGGAAGGCAGTCCGCTGGGGGCGACGCCCTCGGTCTTCGAAGACCGCATCGAGTGGATGGGTGACGAGCACGAAGTCGAAATGAACGTGAACGAGGACCAGGCGGACGTGCTCGTGCTGATGTCCTCCATCGAGATCCAGAAGTATCCGGAATCGATGGCGGCGACGGCGAAGATCCTGAACCACATGGGCAAGTCCTGGACCTTCCGCACCGACGGCTACGAGGCGACCAACTTCGGGATGCTCTCGGGCAATACCGGCTGGCAGAGGGACATGTCGATGAAGGTCATCAGCGCCGCCGAGAAGATCGGTGCCAAGTTGGTGATCCTTCCGGAATGCGGCCATGCCTACCAGGCACTGCGCTGGCAGGGAGCGAACATGTACGGGAAACCCCTGCCCTTCAAGGTCCAGCACATCTCCGAATTCCTTGCCGATGCAGTCGATTCGGGAGCCCTGAAGCTGAAGACCGTGAACAAGTCTGTCGCCTTCCACGATCCCTGCCAGGTCTCGCGCCGCGGCGGAGCCACCCCGGCGCCCCGCAAGGTGCTGGAGGCGCTGGGTCTGGATCTGAAAGAGGCCGAGAGCGGCGGCAACCTGAACTTCTGCTGCGGAGGCGGGGGCGGCGTGATCACCATCCACCGCGCCGACTCGCTCCGTCATGGCATCATGGCCAACAAGTTCCGGCAGCTGGACGCGACCGGTGCAGAAATGATGGTCACCAGCTGCTCCAACTGCCGCCAGAACTTCGACGAGAGCGGCGAGGAACTGAACTGGGGCAAAGACATGAACAGCCTGCTCGAACTGGTGGCTGAAAACCTTGTAGAGGAAGGCAAGCGATGAGCGCAGATAGAGTTGTAGTTGATCCCATCACCCGTATCGAGGGTCACCTGCGCATCGAGGCGGAGACGGACAACGAAGGGCACATCAAGAGCGCATACAGCTCGGGAACCATGGTGCGCGGCCTCGAGATCATCATGCAGGGCCGCGACCCGCGCGATGCCTGGGCCTTCGCTCAGCGCATCTGCGGGGTCTGTACCCTGGTGCACGGCATGGCCTCCATCCGTTCGGTCGAGGACGCGCTGGACTACCCGATCCCGCCAAACGCCCAGCTGATCCGCAACATGATGAGCGGAGCCCAGTACATCCATGACCACGTGATGCACTTCTATCACCTGCACGCGCTGGACTGGGTGGACGTGGTCTCAGCGCTGGACGCGGACCCGAAGGCGACCTCGGAGCTCGCGCAGTCGATCTCGAACTACCGAAACTCCTCGCCCGGATACTTCTCGGATGTGCAGAAGAAGGTGAAGAACCTGGTCGAGTCCGGTCAGCTCGGGATCTTCGCGAACGGCTACTGGGGCCATCCGGAGTACAAGCTGCCCGCAGAGGCCAACCTGATGGCGGTGGCGCATTACCTCGACGCCCTCAGCTGGCAGCGCGACGTGGCCAAGCTGCACGCGGTATTCGGCGGCAAGAACCCGCACCCGAACTTCGTGGTCGGCGGTGCCCCCACCCCGTTCAGCGGCGGGCCGGAGGGCGGCGGTCAGACCACCCTGAACGACACGGGGCTGAGCATCGTGCGCGACGCGATCCTGCGGATGCAGGAGTTCGTCGAACAGGTCTACCTGCCCGACACCCTGGCCATCGCCGGCTTCTACAAGGACTGGTTCGAGCGTGGCGAGGGCGTGGGCAACTTCCTGACCTGCGGCGACTTCCCGGCATCGGGGTACGGAGACGTGTCCGACTACCTGATCCCGGCGGGCGTGATCCTCGACCGGGACCTGTCGACCATCCACCCGCTGGACCTGAAGGATCCGGAACAGGTGCAGGAGTTCATCTCGCATTCCTGGTACGACTACCAGGATGGCAAGGACGTGGGCCTGCATCCGCACGCCGGCGAGACCAAGCTGAACTACACCGGTCCGAAGCCGCCGTATTCGCATCTCGACGTGGAGAAGGATTACTCGTGGCTGAAGTCCCCGCGCTGGCGTGGACGCCCGATGGAGGTCGGCCCCCTGGCCCGAGTGCTGATGCTCTATGCCAGCGGTCACGAGCCGACGCGCGATCTGGCCACGATGGCACTGACCCAGCTGGACCTGCCGGTGACGGCGATGTTCTCGACCATGGGCCGCACCGCCGCCCGGACGCTGGAGAGCAAGATCATCGCGGACAACATGATGGTCTGGTACGACAACCTGGTAGCCAACCTCAAGAGCGGCGACCACAGCACCTTCAACGAGGACCTCTGGAACCCGACGAGCTGGCCGCAGCACGCCAAGGGCGTGGGTTACATGGAGGCGCCGCGGGGCGCACTGACCCACTACTCGGTGATCGACGATGGCAAGCTGACCAACTACCAGGCTGTCGTGCCCAGCACCTGGAACGCCGGGCCGCGTGACGCCGAGGGCCAGCCGGGTCCCTACGAGGCCGCGCTGATGGACAACCACCAGCTGGCGGTCGAGGGGCAGCCTCTGGAGATCCTGCGCACCATCCACAGTTTCGATCCCTGCCTCGCCTGTGCGGTGCACATGGTCGGACCGGACGGGAAGCCGGGCGTGACAGTCAAGGTCAGCTGACCGAACCTCCGGAAGCACTGCACGTGCTTCCGGCTTTCTGGCCTTCACGGCCAGCCCGGGCCGGGGGAGAGATCCCGCCGGCCTTTTTTATCGTTACCCCGTAGGAGCGGCTTCCAGCCGCGATCACGCACGTGCTACCCGATCGCGGCTGGAAGCCGTTCCTACAGGGGGTTCTGCTCCAGAACCGCAGGAAACCAGCTCCCTGGACGACCCCCCCAACGCCGATTCGAACCGCCTCAGGATCGCTCCGCGACCGCCACCAGCTGCCGGTCGCGCCACAGGCAATAGAACACCCACAGAAAGACCGGCACGTTCATCAACAGGCCATAGAGCAGCGGCAGGAGACCCAGTGCCGGCAGTTGCAGGATCGCAAAGGCCACCATCATCGCCACCCCGGCGTTCTGAACCCCGACCTCCACCGTGATCGCGCGCGAGCTCTCCCGGGGAAGCCCGAACTGCCGGGATGCCCGATAGCCCATCGCCATGGCCGACATGCACAGCAGCAGCACGGCCAGCGTCTCCAGGCTGACCAGCGCCGGCAGGCGCTGATGGTAGGCAACGAACAGCGCCACCACGATGCCGACCATGGCCACGCCAGTGAAGACCTTGACCACGGGAAGCCAGGCCTGAGCGGTGCGGTCACCCAGCCACAGGCGCAGCGCCATCCCCAGGGTCACCGGAACCACCGTCACCAGCAGGAGCTGACCCACCGTACTCCAGTAGGGAAGCGCAAACCCCTCCGCGGCAAGGCCCAGCAACTGGAAATTCCAGCCCATGATCAGCGGCAAGGTAAACGGCACCAGCATCGCCGCGATCGCGGTCAGGCTGACCGAGAGGGCGAGATCGCCCTGAACCAGGTAACTGAACATGTTCGAGGTCGCCCCACCCGGCACCAGTGCCACCAGCAGGAGACCCGCGGCCGCCATCGGCGGCAGCGGCAGCAGCAGCACCAGGACCCAGGCAAGCACGGGCAGTGCGAGCATCTGCAATCCGAGGCCCAGCGCCACCCTGCGGGGGTGCTGCAGAACACGCGTGAAGTCCCGGGCGGTGAGACTCAGGCCCATGGCCAGCATCACGCTCGCCAGAATCCAGGGCAACACCGCCTGCGGCAACCACTCCCCCGCCATTTCGCTCCCTTGCCATACCGATTGGGGCCGGTCCGTCAGACCCGCATGAAGGGGGGTCGCGGATGCTAGACTGCCGCCGCACGGGATAACAGGGCCCTTGTCGCCCTGTGGATACCCCTGCGGCAAAGTCGGAGGATAGCAGCCACCCCGCCCCGGGCGCACACTTCCCTGGCCGGGATCCGGAGAAGCCGTGGCGCGTGACCCCGGGGCCTCGTTGCGGCAGGGTTGTCGGGATACAGGATACCGAGGATGCATCTACCTTGAATTCCCTTCAGGTCTGGTCGCATACGGTCCGGCCGCGGACCCTGCCCGCCGCGGTGGGGCCGGTGCTGCTGGGACAGGTCCTGGTGGTGGAGGGCCACTTCTCGTGGACCACCGCGATCCTGTGCGTGATCTGCGCCCTCGCGCTTCAGATCGCGGTGAATCTGGCCAACGATCTCTTCGACGGGCTGTCCGGCGTTGACCAGGCGGATCGCCTGGGCCCCACGCGTGCGCTGCAGAGTGGGCTGCTGAGCGTCGGGCAGCTCCGCCTCGGCCTCGTGCTCGCGCTTGGGGTGGCGGTGACCACCGGACTGTGGCTGATCATCTTCGGTCACTGGCTGCTTTGGCTGCTCGGTGCGCTCGCGGTGCTCGGCGTACTGGGGTACAGCGGCGGACGCCGCCCCTACGCCAATCGCGCACTGGGCGAGGTGGCCGTCTGGCTGTTCTTCGGGCCCGTGGCGGTCCTGGGCAGCCTGCTCGCCCAGCGCAGTCCGATCGGCATCGAGTCCATCGTGGCCTCGGTGCTGGTCGGTCTCCCGGTCGCTGCGATCCTGGTGGTGAACAATCTGCGCGACCGCTACGGCGATGCGCGGGCCGGCAAACACACGCTGGCGGTTCGGATCGGCCCGCGCAACACCCGGTTGCTGTTTGCCGGCCTGGTCGTGGTCCCGGTTCTCTTCGCCCTGCCCGGCGGGCAGCCGGACTGGACCTGGCTGCCCTGGGCCGCCCTGCTCGTCGGCGCCGTGGCGCTGAGCCGCGAGACCGCCAGGCGGGACGGTCCCGCGCTGAATCCGCTGCTCGGCTGGACCGCGATGTTCTCCCTGCTCTTTGCGCTGTGGCTGGCGGTGCGTTACGGGGAGATCCTCCTGTGAGCCTGCGGCCGCACGCCAGCGTCGCTGGGCGTTCTGGACGCGAATCCCGCGGTGGCGGATCCTGCCCGCGGATCTCCCCTCACCGAGGATCGGCACGATGACCACGCACACCCAGCCCGATGCGGTAACCGACGCCCCCGACCGTAAGCTGCGGCTCGTCTTCGGCGCCAGCGGATACATCGGCACCCACCTGGTGCCGCGCCTGATGGCCGCGGGCTTCAGCGTGCGGGCGGCGGCGCGCTCACCGGAGGTCCTGCAGGCCCGTGAATGGACCGGGGTCGAACTTGTTGCCGCCGACGCCCTCAAGCCGGAGACCCTGGGCGCCGCGCTGCGCGATGTCGATACGGCGTACTACCTGGTGCACTCGATGGCCGCCGGCCGCGACTTCGGGCGGATCGACCTGGAGGCCGCGAGCAACTTCGCCGCCGCCGCGGCCGCCGCCGGTGTACGCCGCATCGTGTATCTGGGCGGCCTGGTTCCCCCCTCCGCCGACACCGAGCACATCGTCTCCCGCGAGCGCACCGGCGACTTGCTCCGCGAGGGGATCGTGCCCGTAACCGAAATCCGCGCCGGCATCATCGTGGGGCCAGGATCGGCCGCGTTCGAGGTGATGCGCGATCTGGTGTTCCATCTGCCCGTGATGATCACCCCGCGCTGGGTCCTCGCGAAATCCCCACCCATCGCCCTGGAGAACCTGATGGGCTATTTGGTGCGGGCGCCGGAGGTGCCGGCCACCGAGGGCAGAATCCTCGATGCGGCCGGGCCCGAGCACCTGACCTACGCGGAGATGATGCGGATACTGGCCGAGGAGGCTGGCAGGCGGCCACCCCGCATCATCCCGGTGCCGCTGCTCACGCCCCGCCTGTCCTCCTACTGGCTGCGCTTCGTCACCGCCGTCCCTACCCCGGTCGCCCGAGCGTTGATCGAGGGCATGCGCCAGGACTTCATCGCCGACAACACGGAGATCCATCGGCTGATGCCGCAGGAGCTGCTGGACTTTCGCGCCGCGGTGCGCGCGGCCTTCGAGGCCGAGCGGCGGCACGAGATCGCTGCCCGCTGGACCGAGGGGGCCTTCGCATTCCGGGACTACCGGCCCGACTACGCCTACTACGCCAAGCGCGCCAGCGGCGAGGCCGTTGCCAAGGCCTCGGTCGAGGACGCGTGGAAGGTGGTCACATCGATCGGCGGCGGCAATCGGTACTTCTACATGAACACGCTCTGGAAGATACGCGAGATTCTCGACTGGATGGTCGGCGGAGCGGGGCTGAGTTACGGCCGGCGAGACCCGGAGGAGCTGCGGGTCGGCGACACCGTCGATTCCTGGCGCGTGATCGCGATGGAACCCGGGCGGCGCCTGACGCTGTTCTTTGGCATGCGTGCACCGGGCTCGGGCGTGCTGGAGTTCGAGCTCGTACCCGAGGACACCGGCACGCGCATCCGCGCCACCGCATACTGGCACCCGGCAGGCGTCTGGGGACTGCTCTACTGGTATGCCCTCGTCCCCGCCCACCTGTTCATCTTCGCGGGCATGACACGGGCGATTGCCCGTCGCGCCGAGGCACTGGCACGTTCCCGGAACGGCGGCACAGGACCGGACGTCTGAGCCGGTGACGCCGGCTCAGTAACGTCCGTGCTGATGGGAGATGTAGTTGGACATCTCGACGAACTGAGCATTCATACGGTGCAGGATGTTGTGCCCGACCTGCACGATGTTCTTCATCACCTGATACACGAGCCAGGGATCGGATTCGATCAGCGACTCGAAGTCCCGGCGGTTGAAGGTGCACACCGTCGGGTTGCCGATCGCGCGCAGGGACGCGCTGTGCGGACGCCCGCCGACGAAGCCCATCTCGCCGGCCAGATCCCCGCCCTGCAGGATGTGCAGCGTAACCTCCTGACCGCCGCCGACGTTGCGGGTCACCGCCAGCTTGCCCGAGGTGATCACGCACAGGGCGTCGTCGGTCTCACCCTCCTGAAAAAGCTTTTCGTTATCGTTAAGCTTGCGGCAGTGCGTGATGCCCGCCAGCCGCTTGACCTGCTCATCGGAGAGCCCCGCGGTCAGCCGCGTATCGCGCAGGTCCGTGTAGTTGTCGTTTTCGTCCATCTTGTCCCCCGGATACCGTGATGGTGTTGCGGCGCACAGTATCCAACCGGGGTCGCCAGAGTTCAATGCCCGGGCGTGAGCGCGGCACGCCGTTGCGGTGCTCCGGGATCCGGGCCGAAACAGGGGGCTGCCCCAGGGAGCATCGCTGATGCCATCGATCGAAACCCAGGCCCACCTGCCCGCGGACCCGCACACGGTCTTCAGACTGCTGCGCAACGTGGAAGACTTTCCCCGGTACACCCGGGCGGTGGAGACCGTCACCCCGCTGGGCGGCGAGCGCTATCAGTGGAGCGTCCGTGTGGGCGGGGTGCGCTACCAGTGGATCATCGAGATCATTCAGAGCCAGGAGCCGGAGCGTCTCACCTGGAAGTCCGTAACCGGCATCGCGAATACCGGCCGCTACCGGCTGATGCCGGCCAGGGGAGGCACCGATCTGCGCCTGGTGATCGACTACACGCTGAACAGCCGCCTGCTGGACAAGACCGTCGGGCGCGTCGCCGGTCCGGTCGTGCGCCGCATCAGTGCGGAGGTCCTGGAACGGGTCCAGGAACGCCTGGCCGCGGAGGGTGCCTGAGCACGCCGCCCCGATCCCCACGATTCGCAAGGGACCGGAATTCCGGCCCGGTCCCCACGTCGAAGACGGTATGAAGCGTACCGCAGACCCAGATCGCGACCGCCTCGCCGGTGTCCAGGCCGAGACCGGTCTACGCGCCCATTCGGGTCTGTCGGCGGTGGTGCTGCTGTCGTTCCTTTGTCTGACCCTTGCACTCGGGGCATCGCGAACCGCCGCCGAGACCGATTACGCGGAAGGATCCCGCATCGACTGGAACACCTTCCACCCGGGGCTCTTCCACCGGGCACGCACGGAGAATCGTCCGCTGTTCCTGTATTTTCACGGGCAGTGGTGCACCTGGTGCCGGGATTTCCAGAACGAGAGCCTGGAGCACGACGGCGTCGTCGACGCAATCCGAGCCGGCTACATCCCGGTGCTGATCGACCTTGACCGTCGCCGTGATCTCTTCACCCGATATGGTGGCCGCGGCCTCCCCTTCGTGGTCATCGTCGATGCGCAGGACGAGGTCCGGGGCCGGTTCACCGGCCACGTGGGCCCGGCCGACCTGACCCGGCTGCTGACCGAACGCCGGCGCCAGATCTCCGTGACCGGCCGCGAGGTCGCACCCGCCGACGAGCCGATCGAGACGGTCGAGGCGTTCCGCGGGATGCTGGACGAGGTCTACGATCCGCGCAGCCGGCGGCTCAGCGGCAGCGGAATGTTCGGGACCCTGAGCAAGCGCCCGCAGCCCTGGACGCTTGGCTTCCTGCTGCGCCAGGATGAGTGGCAGGAGCGCGTGCGGGCGCTGCTTGATCAGACCATCGAGGATCTCTGGGACGCCGAGGAAGGCGGATTCTTCTTCTTCTTCGATCCGGACCAGCCGGATCCGGAGCGGGCGCGCGAGACCTCCAAGCGTCTGGACCAGAATGCGGCCTTTCTGTGGCTCTTCTCCGACGCCTATGCGCGTCTGGGGATCCCGGCATACCGCGAAGTGGTGGAACGCAACCTCGACTACCTGCGGAATCACCTCTGGGATCCCGGGGAGCAGCGCTTCTTCGGCAGCCAGTTTTCGGATGATCTCTACTACGCCCAGTCCCTGGAGGGGCGGCAGGACCTCGCGCCGCCGCCGGTCGACCGCACCAGTTTCACCGACGCGTCGAGCCAGATGATCGCCGCACTCGTACACGCCGCCGACGCGCTCGCGGATCCCTCCCTGCTCGACTGGGCCGGGGCCGCACTGAAGTCCATGCAGCGGGACCTTGGAACCGAGGACGGCTATCTGCATGCACTGCCGCCCGATGGCCCGCCGGAACTCGAGGGCTATCTGCCGGCCCAGGTCTGGCCGGGGATCGCCTGGCATCTCTATCTGAACGCGACCGGCGCCAGTGACCGGCAACCCGAACTGCGGCTGCTGGAGACCGTTGCATCCTTCAAGGACGCGGATCTCGATGCGTACCGCGAGCGCAGGAGCCCGGAACTGGAGCCGTGGGTCGAGACCCGTACCCAGGCGGCGCTGGCATGGTGGCTCGGCCGGCTCGATCCGTCCGCCGTGGCCGCCGCCGGGATCCGACCGGAGAAGGTCCGCGACCAGTTGTGGATCGTTCCCGGCGACGACCCTGATGACGTGGCGCTGGGTTTCCGGGCCCTGGAGCGCCCTGCACCCCTGGGGACAGATCTATAAATCTGTCCCCATTCTTTCCTCCATTCCTTCCGCTTTCCTCGTCGTTTCTGCCGCCGGCCCTTCCCCCGTCGTTTCCGCTCGACCGTTACCGGATTCCGGCGGAGGCGAGTCGGCGAGGGAGTCGAGCAACCGGATCTCGCCTACATCGGACTCAAGCTGCGACGAAGGGCCCTGTCGATCCGGGTGCAGGTAGGACCGGTACAGACCCGATGCCAGATACGCGAGATTCAGACCCAGCAGGAGCAACAATACCCAGCGCATGCTCATCAAGCAGTGCCCCCCTTCCCCCGGCGGGGCCGCAGATGGCACCACAGACCGTCGAAGACCAGTCCCGGAACCACGTGCACGGGGCGCTCGAGCAGGGTCGACAGCCAGCCTGCATCACCACCGGTGAGCCACCACTCCACGCCCTGCTGCGCGCCGCCGGCCTCCGCGCCGAGACGCTGCACGGCACCCGCGAGGCCGAGCCTCCATCCGTGCAGCAGGGCCTTCCCGGTGTCGTGAGCCGGGAGCACGGCCGAATCCGCCGGGAGGGTCGCACCCGTGAGGCGCAGTGTCGGCGCCACCTGGGTCTGGAGCGCATCCGTAAACAGGCGATTCACCGCCTCGAGCCCCCCACGCAGGCCGGGCAGTATGTAGCCCCCCAGATGCCGCCCATCCTCATCCAGCAGGTCGACTGTCACCGCCGTACCGGCATCGACAATCACCGCCGGTTTCCGTGTCCGGGCCACGACGCCCAGCAATGCGCAGTAGCGATCGGCCCCGAACTGCTGCAGATCGTAGTCCAGCCGCAGCCCCCCGGGACCCTCCGCGCGGGGATGGACACTGACGACCGGTACCCCGCCGTAACGGGCCCTGAGGGCCGCGCGGAGGCTCTCTTCGCGCTCGGCCATTCCGACGCGCACCATCCAGACCGCCCGGGGCCGGCACTGGGGCAGTTCCGATGCACTCACTGATGCGGTCCAGTCATGCCGACCCTCCTCCAGCACGAGACCGGTCTCGGAGCGGACCTGCCACTTCAGGCTGGTGCTGCCGAGATCAAACAGGAGGAACTCAGGCACGGTCCACCCGCCGCACCGAGACATCGCCCGAGTACAGCCGCTCGAGACCGCCGGGCCCCTGCAGCAGCAGGGCGCCGTCGACGGGGTCCACGCCGGCGGCGATACCCTCGCGGCCGGATTCCGTCACGCGGACCGGTCGCCCGAACAGGTGGTCGAGACGCCGATAGTCCTCGAGCACCGGCTGCAGTCCATCCCGTGCAAAGGCGTCCCAGGCCCGCGCGATCTCCACGAGGATCGCCTGCAGCAGATCCGTCAGGCCCGGTACGGAGGACGCCGACAGATCGCCGAGGTCGGCCGTCGGCCGATCCACGCCCAGCGCCACCGCGTCCCGGCGATTCACGCCGACGCCCGCCACCACGGCGGGCCGGCACCCCCCGGTGCGCGGCCGCGCCTCGATCAGGATTCCCGCCAGCTTTCGCCCTTCGGGGGTCACGAGGTCGTTGGGCCACTTGAACCCGAAGCCGTGCAGGCCGCAGCGGGACAGCCCGCGCGACACGCCCACCCCGATCGCAAGGGCCAGGGCCGGCGCCGGGGCCTCCCCGGGGCGCAGGGCACGCGCCAAGGAGAAGGTCAGGCTTGAGCCGCCCGCGGACACCCAGGTGCGCCCCCGGCGGCCCTTGCCAGCCGTCTGCTCGCGCGCAACACAGACCCGATAGGCATCGTGCACCAGGGCCTGGCAGTCGAGCAGCTGCCGGTTGGTGGAATCCACACTCGGCAGAAACTCGAAACCGGACCAGCGCTTCGGCAGCTCCCGCTCCAGCCGCCCCGGCAGCGGGTCCAGGGCCTTCCTCCAGGAAACCAGTGAATCGTCAGTCACGTCGGGCTAGAATGCTTGGATGAACCGTCGGCATGTCACCAGGGCCTTGCTGCTGCTCCTACTCGGCGGCCTGGGCCTGCTGTCCGCAAAGGCCGCCGCGGAACTCTACACCTACCTGGATGCAGACGGCACCCGAGTTTACACGGACCAGCGCCCCACCGGGGGAGTGAGCTACCGACGGGTGGGCATCCCCGCAACCAGCGACTCCGCCAACCGCTCCGGCGGGCAGCTCTTCGTCTACCAGCTGCCGAGCGGTGAGCGGCTGGTCACCAATCAGCGCCAGCGCGAGGAGGCCTTGACGCTGATCGCTACCTATGGCCGGCCGACGGCATCCGTGAACTGCCGGCTATCCGCGGACCAGGTGATGCCGGTTGGGTCCGGCCCCTTCGACGACATCATCGTTCGGGAGGCCCGCAGCCGGAACCTCGATCCGCTGTTGATCAAGTCGGTGATCTGGGTGGAATCCTGCTTCGATCGGTACGCCGTATCACGGGTGGGGGCCCACGGCCTGATGCAGCTGATGCCCGCAACGGCCGCCGAACTGGGAGTCACCGACCGCTTCGATCCAGCGCAGAACATCCGCGGCGGGGTGACGTACCTCGCGTGGATGCTGGAGCGCTTCGACCAGAACCTGGATCTGGCCCTGGCCGCCTACAATGCCGGGCCCGGTGCGGTGGAGCGCCACAGGGGCGTCCCGCCGTTTGCGGAGACACGCAACTACGTCAAACGCATCCACGCGCACTACCAGTTGCACGCGGCCGCCTCGGGGCGTGACGGGACACGAGCGGCCGCGAACTGAACGCCCTGCCCCCTCCACGAATCACCCTGCCGGCGATCCAGCCGGCGCGCCCGCCAACCACCACAAACGCCAGAAGCTGCAGCAACGACATCCCTGTCCGTCCGGGATCCGGTCTTCAGCGGTCCCACATCACGTAGGTCTCGGCCTGCTCGGCAGCCTCCAGCAACTGCATCAGCGGCAGCGCGCGATGCGCGAGGCTGACCCTGTCCACATCCGGCGCGGTTGCCTCCTCGGGAGCCGATGGCAGGCTCTCCCCACCCCTCTCGTCGATCGCCGCGCGCAGGCGTTCGAGGGCCTGCGGTACATCCTCGGCGGCGATCGCGCTCGGCACGGTTGGACTGTGTCCCATGTGCTGGATCAGTGCCAGCGCGACGTCGCCGAACATGGTGATGTCGCTGTACGCGGGGGTCCGGAAGGTGACCAGCATGGCAGCCCCTCACTGCAGAAGCCGGCGTCCAGCATAACCGATCATCGAGGTCATCGTCCGGTGCATCCATGGCCCGCGCCACGGGGCAAGCGCGCCGCACCCGGGGAGTGCTCAGCGCATGAACGGCATCATGATGCTCTCGGGACGCGTGAACCGGTTCATGTCGTGCGCCATGCGGCTGACCTCGCTCGCCATGCGCCCCATGCTCTGATTCATGGTGCCCATGCTCTGGTTCATCGTACCCATGTTCTGGTTCATGTGGCCCATGTGCCGGTTCATCTCGCCCATGCTCTCGTTCATGGTGGTCACGTTGTCCGTCATCACCGTCATGCTGTCATGGACCTGACCGAGAGACAGGGTCATGCCGGCGGTGTTGGCGTCCATGTTGGAGACGCTGGACTCCATTGACTCGATCACGCGCACCAGCGTGGCGATCTCGCCGGTCATGGTCGCGACGTTCTGCGAAAGCTGTGCCATGTTGCTGGACATCGCGTCCAGATTGACCTCCATCGCCGGGTCGATGCTGCGGGCCATGGTGGACATGTCGCCGGTGAGGTTGTAGATCAGGTAAAAGCCGGAGAGCGACAACAGTCCGATGATCAGCACCGAGGGGTACACGAGCCGCTCGAAGCGGCGCATGGTGCCCTCGAACGCCCGGAAGAAATTGGTCAGCGCGATCTCGAGCTTGACCATCGCCTTCTGTTCCGGCGACAGATTCTTGTAGTCCGGTGCGAAGGTGCGTGGATCCTTTTCAAACATCCTGGGTGCCTCGACAACGTTGACCGCGGATTCGCGCCTTGCCGCGGCCGTCCGGGCAAAAAACCGTCGGCGGCCGGCGCCCTTCCGCGCGGGTACAGCTCCTGCGGAGCCGCCGGTACCGAGAACGCATCCATGACCTTCAAGGCATCTGCAGCGATCATGGCCTGCCTGCCACTACGGCAGCAAATTCAAGGCCATATGCAGGAATCTAGACTTTTGACCGCAGACCGTCAACGAGAAGGCGCGAATGCGGGGGAGCCGGCAGGTTCGACATCGACGCCACGACCCGAACCGGACGAGCGGTACCTTTGATCACTGGCGGGGTGGCGCATTGCCGTCGCTGCCCGTGGCGGAGAAGGAGGGATTCGAACCCTCGGACGGGTCGCCCCGTCGCCGGTTTTCAAGACCGGTGCATTCAACCGCTCTGCCACTTCTCCACTTGCGGTATTCTGTGTGCTGCCGCGCGGGTTTACAAGCATGGAGCCCCGCAAGGCACGGGCCATCATCTATCCCCGTGCTCGCCCTTTTTCACGAGCACGGGGGTACCACCTGCCCCGGGCCGGTCTCGCGGCTGTCATCATCGATGCAGCGCACCGGATTCGACCAGGTGATCGGCAAGGAGAACATCTTCCGTTCGACCGACGCGTCCATCGAGGCGGTCCAGGCCCGGGTCGCCAAGGACAGAGCGCGCGAGCAGGAGAACCCGCAGGAGTGAGCAGCGGAGCACGGTTTCTGGTTGGTGGCCGGCGGGAACCTCGCCCGCAAACCCTGATCCAAGTCGGGCAGCCTGCAATAGCCGACGCCTGCAGGTAGACTTCGCATCACTCGACACCTGAACAGGAGGATCCATCCGTGGCCGAAGAACGTCTCGCCCGAGCCCGCGCGGGCACCACCGTCGCGGAGACCATCCGCACCAACAGGGTCATTCGCAACACCTATCTGCTGCTGTCGCTGACACTGGCCTTCAGCGCGGTGACGGCCTTCACGGCCATGGCCGTGAATGCCCCGCCCGTACACTGGCTGGTGATGATCGGCGTGCTGATCGGAGGGCCGTTCCTGATCCACGCGGCGCGCAACTCGGTGTGGGGCCTGGTCCTGACCTTTGCATTCACCGGTTTGCTGGGCTTCTTCCTGGGACCGATACTCAGCATGTACCTGGGTCTGCCGAACGGTCCGCAGATCGTTGGCAATGCCTTCGGCACCACGGCGATCGCGTTCGTGGCCCTGTCGGGCTATGCGCTGACCACACGCAAGGACTTCAGCTTCCTCGGCGGCTTCCTGATCGTCGGCCTGGTACTGGCCCTGGTCGCGATCGTGGCCAATCTCTTCCTGCAGATTCCGGCGCTGTCGCTGACCATCTCGGCTGCCGTGGTGCTGCTGCTCTCCGCCGCGATCCTGTACGACACCAGCCGCATGATCCACGACCGCGAGGCCAACTACATCGTGATGACGATCTCGCTGTATGCCAACCTCTACGTGATGTTCCTGCACCTGCTGAACCTCTTCTACGCCCTCACCGGCGAAAACTGAGACCCGCCGTCCACGGACAAGCCCCGCCAGCCGGGGTTTGTCCTTTGCAGACCGCGGCCGCGCGGCAGGCAAGGGTCCGGACAAAGGCATGAAGGGCGTATTCCTCGACCTGAACACGGTGGATCGTGATGATCTGGACCTGGCCCCGTTGCGCGCGGCGCTGCCCGAGTGGGCATTCTTTCAGCGGACAGGGCCCGGCGAGATCGCGGAACGCATCCGGGACGCGGAGGTGGTGGTCACCAACAAGGTCCATCTGGGCGCCGGCTCGGTGGAGGCCGCACCAAGGCTGCAACTGATCTGCACGGCCGCCACCGGCACCAACAACATTGATCTCGCAGCCGCCGACGCCCGGGGCATCCCGGTCTGCAACGCCCGCAACTACGCGACCGACTCGGTGGTTCAGCACGTGTTCGGCCTGCTACTGACGCTGGTCACCCGCATGGACGCCTACCGCGCGGACATTCGTGCCGGGCGCTGGAGCGCCTCCGACCAGTTCTGCCTGCTGGACCACCCCATCCGCACGCTGGCCGGAATGCATCTGGGGATCGTGGGCTTCGGCGTGCTGGGACGGGCCACGGGCGCTATGGCGGAGGCCTTCGGCATGCGGGTGACGGTCGCGGGAAGCCTGCGGCCGGATGCCGCCGGGGGCGACGACCGACCGGCCCTCGACGAACTCCTCCCCGACCTCGACGTGCTGAGCCTGCACTGCCCTCTCACGGACCGTACCCGCGACCTGATCGACGCGCGCCGTCTCGCGCGGATGCCGCAGGGCGGCCTGCTGATCAACACTGCCCGCGGCGGCCTGGTCGAGCCCCGTGCGCTGGCCGACAGCCTGCGCACGGGGCACCTGGGCGGAGCCGGAATCGACGTGCTGGATCCCGAGCCGCCGCCTCCCGACCACCCGCTGCTCGCGCCCGACATTCCGAATCTCGTGCTGACACCGCACACCGCCTGGGCCGCCCGCAGTGCCCGCCAGGGCGTGCTGGACGAGGTGCGTGCGAACATCGCGGCCTTCCTTGCCGGCACACCGCGAAACGTCGTGACACCGTGAACGAAACCGGCTCCAGGCCCCCGGGCGAGCTGGAGGCGCGGGTCGAGGAACTCGAGATCCGGTTGGCACACCTGGAATATGCGCTGCAGAGCCAGGGCACGGAATTGCTGCACCTCCAGCAGACCAACAGCCTGCTGGCGCAGCAACTGCGCGAACTGGCGGAACGGCTGCGCGTGCTCGCGGATGCGCCCCCCGGCGATCCTGCGGCCGAACCCCCGCCTCCCCATTACTGACGGGCCCTGTGCGCCGGTGACCGAGCCCGTCGGCTTCCACGTCACGCCGGACTGTCCCCCCCGGTCGCGGCGGACGGCCGAGTCTCTCCTCGAGGGGGGACACATCACGGCCGGGGCCACTGGCCGATCCGACCTCGAGCTGATCTGCAGGGCCGACGGGCTGACGCTGGTCGCGCATCCGGCATCGGGCCCGGCGCTGGAGTTGCACATCGATCTCGTCGGCGGGGCCCGCGGATACCGCCATGCGCGCGCCGAACGCTCGCGGGAGGACCTCGTCCGGGCCCTCGGGCGCCTGCCGAGAGGCAGCCGGATCATCGACGCCTCGGCGGGGCTGGGCCGTGATGCGCTCGTGCTGGCCGCGCGTGGCTTCGAGGTCGTGGCCGTCGAGCGCAACCCCGTGCTCGCCGCGCTGCTTCGGGATGCGATGGAACGCGCCTCCAGCCACCGGGTTTTGCGCGCCTCACTTGATCGCCTGAGCCTGCAGCAGGCGGATGTCCGCGAGTGGCTTTCCCGTCACGAAGGGATCTTTGACGCAGCCGTGTTCGATCCGATGTTTCCGCCCCGACGCAAGGACGCCGAGGTCCGGAAGGAGATGCGCATCGTGCACCGGCTGCTCGGAGCGAATCCCGACCCGGATGCCCCGGAGACCCTGAAGGCGCTGCAGGGACGCGTCCGGCGCTGCGTGGTGGTAAAACGCCCGCTGCACGCGCCCGCGGTCGGTGGACTCCGACCGGCGCGCAGCCTGCGGGGTCGCAGTACGCGCTTCGATGTCTATCTGCCGAGCACCGTGGGAAGCCAGCCCCCCGGGCGACCCGGCAAAGGCTGAGACCCGGGGCCCGGCGCTCTTCCCGGCGCCTGATCGCCGGGGGCTCGCCCCCTGCGAGGGCGGTGTGGCAGGCCAGCCCTCCCGGGCGAGCCCGCGCCGGCGGAAGGCTCCCGGCGACGGTTCACTCGACGCCGAGCGTCAACCGGGTATCTTCCAGCCGATAGGGTGGGATCTCGAGATTGCGCATCGCCGGCTGGTTGCGGTAGACGCGCCCGGCAAAATCGTAGCGCCCGCCCCGGCAGCGATCGCGCAGGCCGCCCTCCCAGCCATCCGAGGCGTCCGGCGGCACAATCTCAAGGTCGCAGCCGAGATCGGTGCTCTCGGCGTAGACTACCAGCCACTGGCGGACCCAGCCGCGATGAGGCGCGGTCATGCCCCGCGGCCGCCGGTCGAATCGGGAGGTCGGGTCGTAGAGCGCCGCGTCCTCGGGCAGGGCTTCCAGCATGGAGGCTTCGCGATGCAGGATCAGGACCCGCCGGCCGTTCCAGTTCACGCGCTCGTGCTGTCCCGGTTCAATGCCCCGGAGATCGATCTCCAGCGGAAGGCGCACGTCACCGCCAGGCGGGGTGAACAGCGCCCGCAGCATCGCGAAGAGGAAGAGCAGCAGGGCCGCGAGGGCCATCAGTTTCAGTGCCACGCGCAGGCGCAGACGCAACAGGCTGTCCTGGGTCAAGGACGCTCGCCTCCTCTGATGGAATGCATGGGCAATCGACCTCGGGCATGGCGGCCCGTGGCCGGAGCGGGCTACAATTCGGCCCATGGATGCACGAAAAAGTTTCACCCGGGACCGCCGTTACGTCGGCGTCCACAATGACCTCCACGGCGGCATGACGCCGATCGGCGGCGTGATCAAGGATGCATGGGTCTTCGGTCTGATCCCCGAGACCGAAACCTGCGAGGGCTGGCAGCTCGCGCAGATCCAGATGCTACACGACCGAGTCGGCGCGGAATGGGACAAATACGGTCTGTTGGTGAGCCGCCTGCCCGCGGAACTGCGGGAGCGGCACGACCGCATTCACGCCGCCGCCATCGAACGCGCCCGCGAACTCGGCTGGGTTCCCGGTCTCGAAGTCGATAGCGAAATGACCGGCGGCGACGATCCAGTGCTGCCCCGCTGAATTCCCGGCCGACGCCCGAGGACGGGAGGAAAGAACCAGGAATATATGGATCTATCAGGATCCTGATCTCTTCCGTGTCCATCCGTGGCCATATTCGCAGCCTAACCGCTTAATCGCGGAAGTTGCTGTACTGCAACGGGCGGTCGAAGCTCTGCTGGCGCAGCAGGCTGATCACCGCCTGCAGATCGTCCCGCTTCTTCCCGGTGACCCGCACCTGGTCCCCCTGAAGGCTCGCCTGCACCTTGATCTTCGAGTCCTTGATCAGGCGCTGGATGCGCTTCGCCAGATCGGCATCGATGCCCTGGCGTATCAGGATCTCCTGCTTCACGCCGGTGCCGGCCTTGGTCACCTCCTGCGGGTCCATGCACTCCACGTCGATCCCCCGCTTCGCCAGCTTCATGCGCAGGATGTCGAGGATCTGCTCGACCTGGAATTCGGCGTCGCCCTTCACCAGGATCGTGGTATCGCTCAGCTCCACGGACGCCGACGTGCCCTTGAAGTCGAAGCGGTTGTCGATCTCGCGCCGGGTCTGATCGACCGCGTTGCGCAGTTCAGGGAGTTCGACCTCGGACACTACATCGAATGACGGCATTGGAACCTCCGGTCAGTGGCAGCCGCTCCGGTCTGCCGGTCGCGTCAGAAGAAGCGGCCGGGTGCCCGCCCCGGCCCGCATCGATTCAGGCCTTGGGCGGCCCCAGCGCGCGGAGATGTGCCTCCAGCTCGGCCATCACCTCCGTCGCACGGCCCTTCTCCATCGCGGCCTCGACACGCTTCAGCACCGGCAGGGCTTCCGCGCTACCGCGGAGGGGCATGCGCGCAAGCCCGAACGCGAGCCACCGGAACTGGCGGAAAAAGAGATAGCTCAGCGTTGCGACGATAATGGCCGCCCAGGAATTTCCGCTGAACCACACCCACAGCGCAACCCCGTAGCCTGCGAAGGTGGCCGCGAATATGCCGAGCGCAACGCGGTGAGTGCGGGCAATCAGCTCCTCGAACAGCTCCCGATGCTCGACCACGAATTCACGCTCGAAATGCACGGACACGCCCCAAGGATCGCCGATTGACGGGCGAGCAGTATACGCGAGGCACGCGCCTTCGCCGAACCGATCAGTTTGCCTCGGCGGCGCGCCAGCGTTCGAAGGTGGGGAACTCCTCGTAGCCGCGGGTCAGCACGAAGTCCATCACGTTGCGCAGACGGTTCAGGGCCACCACGGAGTCGATACGGATGATCTCGTTCCCGTTCTCATCAAAGAACACGAGGCTGGGGGCCCAGTGGATGCCCAGCGCCTCGCCCCATTCGCGGGCAGTGGTACGGTCGCCCTGCGGCGTGATCACCGGGGTCTTCGCGTCGAGATCCAGCTGCACGGCATCGAACAGGCTGATCCTGTCGCGCACCCCATCGTCACTCAGCGGTTCCGAGTGGAGCACATCGCAGGCGTGACAGGCCTGCCGCTCGAAGAACACGATCAGCGGGCGCTGTGCCGGAATCCGCGAGCGGTCCAGCATGTGCGGAGGACTCTGGAAAAACTCCTGGTAATTGATGTCATCCGTGTCGAACTTCGGCGGCGGATCCGCACGCGCAAGATACTCGCGGAAGCTGCCCTCCCGGTCGTGGCGGTCGATCACGAATTCCAGCGCCGCCCGAAACCGGTACGGCGGATAGTAGCCGCGTATGCGGTGGATCTCCTCGCCGTCGGCATCGAAGAAGCTGAAGGCCGGGGTGAAGTTCAGTCGCCGTTCCACCGCGAACTGGCGCTCGGTCATGCGCTCGCCATCCAGGGTGATCACCTCGCGGCTGCCCTGCACGTCGAGGGCGATCACGTCGAAGTGGTCCGAGAAATACTGCCGGATATCGGGCTGGGCGAGGTTGTTGTTGATCATCACCTCGCAGTAGGGGCAGTGATCCATGCCGAAGTAGATTGCGAGCCCCATCTTGCCGCGATCCACCGCCCGCTCGAGGTCTTCACGGAAATCGAGGAAGCTGAGCTGGAACCACTCGGGCGTGTGCAGCCCGATCTGACGCGGCGTGTCGTCGATCGCCGGCAGATCCCCGGCATCCGCCGACGCCGCGCTTGCCAGGGACAGCAACAGCAGCATGGCAAGGACCGTCGGCCACTTGGCCATCCCACTCCGAATTCCAGAACACATCTTCCGATCTTCCGCCATCTGTAACTGACACCCCCGCCAAACGCTTCTGCCGGAGGGCACCGGGCACCTCCGATAAGGGTAGACCGGCGAGGCTCGAGCATCCCGATGCAAGACGGCACGGCATCGCCAGTTACCCTACTCCGACGGCGGAACCAGGCGCTCGGTTCCGCCGACATAGGGCCTCAGCCGCTCCGGGATCACGATGCTGCCGTCAGCCTGCTGCCCGTTCTCCAGCAGCGCCACCAGGGTCCGTCCCACCGCGAGCCCCGAACCGTTCAGGGTGTGCACCAGTTCCGGCTTCGCCCCCGGTCCCGGACGGTAGCGGGCCTGAAGACGCCGGGCCTGAAAGTCGCTGAAGCTGGAACAGGACGAGATCTCCCGGTAGGCCTGTTGCCCCGGCAGCCACACCTCGATGTCATAGGTCCGGGTCGCGGAGAAACCCATGTCGCCGGTGCTCAGAAGCATCACGCGGTAGGGAAGCTCGAGCGCCTTCAGCACGGCCTCGGCGTCTGCGAGCAGGGCCTCCAGCGCCGTTTCCGATGCATCGGGACGCACGATCTGCACCAGTTCGACCTTCTCGAACTGATGCTGCCGGATCAGTCCGCGCACGTCCCGCCCATAGCTGCCGGCCTCGGAACGGAAACACGGGGTGTGGGCCACCATCTTCAGGGGCAGATCACCCGCGTCCAGGATCTGCTGCGCGACCAGATTCGTGACCGGGACCTCCGCCGTCGGGATCAGGCGGAACCCCTGCTCGCTCACCACGGTGAACAGATCGGCATCGAACTTCGGCAGTTGCCCGGTACCCAGCAGCGCACCCGGATTGACCAGGTAGGGCACATAGACCTCCTGGTAGCCGTGCTCGCGCGTATGCAGATCCAGCATGAACTGGATCAGTGCGCGCTGCAGACGCGCCATCTCTCCGCGCATCACCACGAACCGGGAACCAGCCATGCGGGCGGCCGCCTCGAAATCCAGCCAGCCGCCGGGAAGCCCGAGATCCACGTGGTCACGCGGCGGGAAGTCCGGCATGGCGGGCTCGCCAACCCGGCGGATCTCGACATTCGCCGTCTCGTCCGGCCCGACCGGCACGTGCGTGTGGGGCAGGTTCGGCACCTGCAACAGCAGATCCTCGAGCTCCGACTGGAGCTGCTGCAGCTCCTGCTCGCGGGCCTTCAGTTCCTCACCCAGCTGCCCGACCGCCGCCTTCAGCGGCGCGATGTCCTCGCCCCGCGCCTTCGCCTGCCCGATCGCCTTCGAGCGCGTGTTGCGTTCGCTCTGGAGTTCCTGGGTCCGGACCTGGAGCTCCTTGCGGCGGGCCTCGAGCTGCTCGAACCGCTCCCGTTCGAAGTCGAAGCCGCGGCGGGCCAGAGCGGTCACGACGGCATCGAGATCCTGCCGCAGAATTCGGATATCCAGCATGGGCAAAACCCGGTCATGAACCAAGACCGGGAAGTCTACGGTCGCCCCCCGAAAAGGTCCATCGCGCCAGCCGCGGGCCTCGCCCTCAGGGCATCCCGAGACTGGTCCGGGCGAGGTGGATGCCAGCCGCGGCGGCCAGCACGCAAACGCTCACGCTCGCGAGCACGTACAGCGTCGCACGCAGCAGGGCCCCATTCTGCGCGAGATTCACCACCTCCAGAGAGAAGGATGAGAAGGTCGTGAACCCGCCGAGCACGCCGACCATCAGCCCGAGACGCAGCGCAGGGCTCACGTCCCACCGCTCGATCAGCAGCACCGCCAGGAGGCCGATCAGAAAGGAACCGATCACGTTGATGCTCAAGGTTCCCCAGGGAAAGGCGCGGCCGAAACGCGCCGAGACCGCCTCGTTCATCGCGAAGCGCAGGACGGAACCGAGAGCGCCTCCAAGGGCGATCGCGAGGTAGGGCTGCATCCGCATCTGTCCATTGGCGTGGATCACTGGGTGCGTCCCCCGGGGAGCACGCGGCGGCCAGGGTGCAGCATACAACGGACGCAGCGCATGCTGAATCCGCCCGGACCCGTCGCGGGCGCGCAGGGCCATTGCGGGGCACTTCCGCCAGGAGATCGCCGCCACCGTAACAAGGTACAATTCCCGCCCGATGCCTGCCGCACAACTGTGGACCAGACGGAATCCGCCCCATTCCCGGGACGTGCACTTACAGTCCGAATTCGATAAACCCTTGATAAACAAAAACCGTCATTCCTTCGGTGCGCTCCGCCCGTCATCCTGCGAGACGCGGCCGTGACCACGACCACCAGGCAGGCCGCGGAGCTCCCGTTGCAGCGACCGCGTGATCGGGATTTCTGGCAGCTCTACCGGCGCATCCTCGAATACGTGCGGCCACACTGGCGCCTGGGACTGCTGGCCATCGCCTTCATGATCCTGGCCGGCGCGGCCCAGGCAGCGTTCGCCTGGATCGTGCAGCCGCTGGTCGACGGCACCTTCATCGAGCGGGACCCGGCCGCGCGCCGCTGGGTTCCGCTCGCACTGGTCGGCATCTTCCTGTTTCACGGGCTGACGATGTTTGCGTCCGACTACAGCGTCGCGTCGGTGGGCAAACGAGTCGTCCTTGCGATCCGCCAGGCCACGTTCGAGAAGTACCTGCGGCTCCCGACGGGCTATTTCGATTCCGCGTCGCCGGGCACGCTGCTGGCCAAGCTCACCTATAACGTGAACGCGATCGCCAGCGCGGCGTCCCAGGCGGTCGTGACCCTGGTGCGCGACAGCTTCGCGATCATCTTTCTCTTGGGCTACATGATCTACCTGAGTCCCTGGCTGACCTTCATCGCGCTGTCGCTGGGTCCCGCCATCTTCGCGGTGATCGGAATCGCAAACCGGCGGTTCCGCAAGACGGCCCGCCGCCTGCAGGACTCGGTGGGCCGGTTCGCACAGGTTGCCGAGGACGGCATCCGAGCCCACACGGAAATCAAGATCTTCGGCGCCGCCGATAATGAGGCGAGACGCTTCGGAGAGATCAACGAGAGGAACCGCCGCCACGAGATGAAGTACGTCGCCATCAAGGCGATCAGCCAGCCCATGGTGCAGTTGCTGGCAGTGATCGCGCTGGCCGCAGTACTGTTTCTCGCGACCTCGGACCGGGTGATGGCACACCTGACCCCGGGTGGGCTGCTGTCATTCGTCACCGCGATGCTGCTGGTGATGCCCTCGCTGAAGCGACTGGTCAACGTCAACTCCCAGATCCAGATGGCGCTGGCAGCGAGCGAGAGCATCTTCGAGATCCTTGATCATCCGTCGGAGCCCGATCAGGGAAGACGGCCGCTGGAACGTGCCAGAGGCGAGATCCGGTTCGAGGGCGTGACCTTTGGCTACGATCCGGAAAATCCGGTGCTGAAGGACATCGATCTGATCATCCACCCGGGCCAGACGGTGGCGCTGGTGGGGCGTTCAGGCAGCGGAAAGAGCACGCTGGTGCGGCTGCTGCCGAGGTTCTACGAGCCTCAGCGGGGCCGCATCCTCCTGGACGGACACCCCATCCAGGAATACCGCCTGGCCGATCTGCGGTCGCAGATCTCGCTGGTCAGCCAGCATATCGTGCTGTTCAACGACACGGTGGCCAACAACATCGGATACGGAGCCGCCGAACCGCCTTCGCCGGAACAACTGGAAAAGGCGGCCCGCGATGCGAATGCGCTGGATTTCATCAACACCCTGCCAGAGCGCTTCGACACGATGATCGGCGAAAATGGCGTGATGCTGTCGGGCGGACAGCGACAGCGGGTTGCGATTGCCCGCGCCCTGATCAAGGACGCGCCCCTGCTGATTCTCGACGAGGCGACCTCGGCCCTCGACTCCGAGTCCGAGAGACTGATACAGGAAGCGATGGAACACCTGATGCGGGGACGCACGACCCTGGTGATCGCGCATCGCCTTTCCACCATCCAGAATGCAGACCTGATCAGCGTCCTGGACCACGGGCAGATCGTGGAGAGCGGCAGCCACGGGGCGCTTCTGGAACTGGGCGCCATCTACGCTGACCTGTACGAACTTCACACTCGACGCGAGGCGGGAGGCGGCTGACCCGGTGGCAACCCCGCGCAATGGCCAACTCCGCCACCCGGGAAACTGGGGTCAGGGAATCGCGCTTGGTGTGCTCTGGCTGATCGCCCGGCTGCCATGGAGATGGGCAGTGGCACTCGGCACCGGCCTCGGCCGGGTCCTCTACCACGTGGCCCGGGACCGCCGTTACGTCGCGCGGCGCAACCTGGAGCTGTGTTTCCCGGAACTCACTGCCGAACAGCGGGAGCACTGGGTGAAGGAGAACTTCGGTTACACCGGCCGCGGGCTGGCTGAACTGGCCCTCGGGTGGTTCGGTGGACCGGCGATTGACCGGATTCCCTGCTCCTTCCAGGGCTTCGAACACCTGCAGGCCGCGCTCGAGGATGGGCAACCGGTGCTCCTGCTCTCGGGACACTTCTGCTGCGTCGAGCTCGCGGCACGGTTCTTCGGGCAGGATCACCAAATGGCTGCCATCTACAAGCCGATCAACAAGAAGCCTCTCTTCGACCAGGTCATGCGCAGGGCCCGCGAGCGCAACGCGGGGGCTGCGGTCGCGCGTAACGACATACGCGGCATGCTCCGGCACATGAAGTCGGGCGTACCCCTCTGGTATGCCGGCGACCAGCACGTGCGGGGCGCCGAGACGGTGTTTGCGCCATTCTTCGGTGTGCCTGTCGCGACCACCAACAGCCTCCCGCGTCTCGCGCAACTCGGCAAGGCCCGTGTGCTGCCGATCTTTTACCGCGTCGCAGCGGAGGGCGCCGGGTATCGGATCACCATCGGCCCGCCACTGGAAGACTACCCGTCGGGTGACCTTCTACAGGATGTGACAAGGATGAACGCGGTGGTTGAGTCGGCAGTCCGCGACTGTCCGACCCAGTACTTCTGGGTACACCGGCGGTTCAAAAGCCTGGCCACTGGCCAGGAGCCGTACCGGGAGACCGGTGAACGCAGACATTGAGTCGCCCCCGCACACCCCGCGGGTCCTTCTCGCATTGAACCAGGCATCATGGTTGATGCCGCCGACAGTGCTCCAGCCTCCGGCGCCCAGTCACTTGCTGGTTCGTCGCTCCTGCGCCTTCCGCATACCCCCGCGCAGGCGCGCTTCCACAGCGCCCGCGTACCGGCCCTTTGCCACATGACGAATTCGATAGACTCCAGCCACATTGAGGGGAAGACCCGGGGTATCCAGCAACCAGCGGAACACCCGATCCTCGTAGCACTTGGCGAATCGCTGCACCGGCTCCTGCAGGACCGGAATATCACGACAATACCCAAGCGCGCGCGCGACATCGCCGTGGGTGATCTGTACCGGGCCGGTCGCGCGCGAAAGCTCTCGCTCGGTAAACCGCTCGGCATCCATGGTCCGCAGGGACCATCGCGACCCCGGCCTGAGCATCGGATCATCTTCGGCCAGCAATGTCGTGACCCGCTCGGACCGAGGAAACACAAGCGGATCGCGCCGGCCCTGCAGGGCCTCGACCAGGCTATCCAGACAGCCGGGACCAAACACCACATCACAGTCGGTGAACCAGACCCAATCCGCGTCACTCTGCAGAGCGGCGCGGTTACGTCCAATGCTGCGGCGAAAAAGGTATGAAGGCGGGAGCTCCTGCCAGTTCCAGCGCACACCGGGAACCCCGTGTCCACCGATAAAATCCAGCAAGTCCCGTGTCGCGGCGTCTTCACTGGCGTAGAAGACCGTCATCGTGATTTCTGCGTGCTCAGGCGGGTCCAGGACCAGCGAACTGAGCTGGTAGACCAGCAAGTGGCTGTACTTCCAGCAATGGCTCACGACCTCGATACGGAGCGGTCCGGTCCGGGCGTGCCGGGTGGGTTCAGGCGGCACACTCCGCAATAGCCACCGCTTCGGCAGCCAGCCGCTGGCGGCGAAGCGCCAGAAGTGCACCCGTGATGCATCGAAGAGATCCTTCAGCATTTTGCGCTACCCAACCAGGGTTCTCCTTCACGGCAC
Source organism: Thioalkalivibrio sp. (assembly GCF_041690275.1). Taxonomy (NCBI): domain Bacteria; kingdom Pseudomonadati; phylum Pseudomonadota; class Gammaproteobacteria; order Chromatiales; family Ectothiorhodospiraceae; genus Thioalkalivibrio; species Thioalkalivibrio sp. The sequence goes on along the minus strand of NZ_JAWLHP010000025.1, from coordinate 3,021 downwards.
TCCCGTGACAGTCTGCCAGAGACATCGGCGCGACCACGGAACCTGGTGCCCGATTCCGTACACGACCGCCCATGAATCTTCAGCAGCGCCATGCCTGAGCATCTGGCGCGCCCGGAAATCCACCCTCGGTCAGCGCGGAATCATTGGATCATTCCCGATCCTACCGACCCATAAACCAGGACACCAGCACCGCCCATCCGCCTGCTCGAACACCGCCACAGTGTCGTGCACGCAGGGCTGTCATGCGATAATGCGTGATATTTCTCGCCAAAAACGCCGGGAGAGCGGCTGTAGCCTTCCGAACGCCAGCCGGGCTGTCAACTCACGAGTCTGCATGAAGATTTCGGTCATCCTCACCACCTACAACGCCACCGCTTGGCTGGAGAAGGTGCTGTGGGGCTACGCGGCCCAGCACTTCACTGACTTCGAACTCGTGATCGCGGATGACGGGTCCAGCAAAGACACCCTCGACCTCATCGACCGGCTCCGCGGCGAGCTGGCACTGGACATCCAGCACGTGTGGCAGCCGGACCGGGGCTTCCGGAAGTGCCGCATCCTGAACAAGGCCATCCTGAACGCACGTTACGAATACCTGGTTTTCAGCGATGGCGACTGCATCCCGCGCCAGGACTTTCTCGCGGTGCACGCCGCGCGCGCGCAGCGGGGTACCTATCTGTCTGGAAGCTACTACAAGCTGCCGATGAAAACGAGCGAGGCAATCCGACGCGAGCACATCGAGTCCGGCCGGTGTTTTGACCGGACCTGGCTGATGGCGCACGGCCTGCCGCGATCCAGCAGACAATGGAAGCTTAGCGCCTCGCCAGGAATGGCCCGCTGGCTCAACCGTCTCGACCCCACCCGATGCAACTTCAAGGGATCCAATGGCTCCGCCTGGCTGCAGGACGTGATGGCGATCAACGGCTTCAACGAGGATATGCACTACGGCGGACTCGACCGAGAGTTCGGCGTGCGACTGGCCAACCTGGGCATCAAGCCGGTTCCGGTCCGCTACGACGCCATCGTGCTGCATCTCGATCATCCACGCGGCTACCGGGATCCGAATCAGATGGCGGCCAATAAGGAACTTCGGCTGGACATGCAGCGCCGGGGTCGCACCCGCACCACCCACGGCATCGCGGAGTTACTGACCGAGGGCTACCCGGTCGCCGACGTTGCCGCTGCGCGGCGGCATCTGGCGCTTCTCCAGCAATGAAGAAGGACATCCAGCTACAGCCTGATTTGCCATTTGGCCACTTCGCGCCAACCGGCATCCGCGCTGTCATGCTCCGCCTTTGTCACCGTCTGCCGGCGACAATGCCCGGAGGGAGATCGCTCAACAAATTACTGCGCTCGCCACTCAAACACGGACAATTGCGCCAGTTCGACGTCACGTACAAGGGCTTGAAGCTTCGCCTCCGAACCCGCGGCAACTACTGCGAACTTCGCCAACTCTTCGCCCCGCAATATTACGATGTCGAGGAAATCGACTGGCTGTGTGCGGAACTTGCCGAGGGCGGCTGCTTTGTGGATATCGGGGGAAACATCGGGCTTTACAGTCTCCACGTCGGCCATCGTTGCGGACCGAGATCCCGAATCATCGCCGTGGAGCCGGAACCAGGACTCACCGAACGCATGCAGTTCAATGCACGCAACAACGGCATCCAGATCGAGTTGGCTGTCCGCGCACTCAGCGACTATTCGGGCGTGGGCACATTGCATTCTGGTGGGCATCAGAGTGGCGAAAACACCCTGATTCCTGGTGCAAACGGCGTCACTGTGCCCGTCACCACGCTTCTGGAGCTCTGTGACGAACTGGGAATCAAAGACATACGCGCGCTGAAGATCGACATCGAAGGGCATGAAGAACGGGTCCTGGCCTCATTCTTCGACCAAGCGCCGCGAAGCCTGTGGCCGCAGGCCATTGTGATCGAGCACACAACCCATGCCAACCGGATTATCCAACGTCTTGAGCGTGATCTTGGATATACGCAGGTGGGGCGGACCCGCCGTAACATGCTGCTGCGGCTTGGCAAACAATAATCACATTCCAGCCACTTCACCCGCAAAGGGCAATCGGTCTCAGACCGGGAACCCTAGGCTTGGCCAATGCCGCCATTGGGCCCAACCCGAAGAATCGGATTTCAGGATTACTGGTGTCGCGGGAGGTGGACGGCGAGAGCATCCAGCAGCCGTTCCCAAGCAGCTGCGCCGCCGTACCGTGCAGACTGGCTGCTCAGCGCTTGCCTCCTGCAAGGCACCGTTTCAGGAACAGCTCGCCGCGGTTGAGGTGCTTGAGCAGACTTGCGCCCTGCAGCGGGTCGTAGACCCAGGGCTTGTCGAGCTCGCCGTCCGCGATGGTCAGGAAGTCTTCGGCGACCGGCAGCAGTGGCGCCGGCGCATGCCGCAGGCGCTCCACCACTGCTGGATCGAGGTCACGGAACGGATGAAAACCGCAGCGGCGCCGGCGCTCGGCCCAGCGCAGCGCCAGCGTCTTGGTCTTGCCGCGATAGGCGGGTCCATTGGGCAGCCACATCAGAAAGGGGCAGCGCAGATACCCCATTGGCCCGAAATGCATGGCCGCCTGGGCACTGTTGGCCGGCTCGCCAATCCGAAAGCGCCAGCCCGCTGCCCGCAACCGGTCGGCGCGGGACAGGCAGATATCCGAATAGTGCACGCCTGCGCTCCGTCGGCTCGGGCGCGGAAAGAAAAGCTGGAGCCGCGCATCGTAGCCAAAGTCGATGCGCCGTCGGCCCCGGCGGGAGATGCCGCGGATGAAGGCAGGCGAGAGGAACCCGAGTTCCGGCCGAGCTGCAAAGCAGGCGGCGATCGTGCGGTAGTCCTCGTCGCTCAGGGCGCGCACCATCTGGGTATCGTCCTGGGTGAAGCAGACGAACTCGTTATCGGCCGCTGACTCCAGCGCCGCCTGCATATTGCCGTACAGCCCGCCGAGCTTGTGGCGGGTCGTCTCCCCGGCGCGCACCACTCGATGGCGGACCGCAATATCCTCGAGCACGACGCAAG
>NZ_JAWLHP010000024.1:0-42812 GCF_041690275.1 Thioalkalivibrio sp. | reverse complement strand
TACTCAGGCACGACCAAAACCGCGTGTCTGAGCGCAGCGGCTTCACCCGGCGCCCCCGCCTCCGGAATTCCCGGGCCGGTTCACCTAGACCGAAGACGCGGCGGTGATCAACAAGATCCTCGGCCAGCAAAAGGAAGCCCCCCTGGAATCGGGAAGCCTATTGCCCTTAGCGCGGGCACCGTATGGGTTATTCGGCTGACGTGTCCCGCGTTCAATGCATGATGCTCTCACCCGCAGTCCGCGGCAGGCCATCGGCAGGTCGATCGCCTGAGAAGGTCTGGAGAGCAGCGCCGGCCAGGGATAATCCTTCGATGGAAGGACTGAAAGGGAGCAGGATTTCGGGGAATTGACGGCATGGGCCTTGCCCTCGCATGCATCTTGGGCGGAACTTGGGCCAGACGGGAAAAAGGCACTTATTGGTTCTACACTTACTTTCATGCAGGGTTGACGAGACCATGCGTGATACTTCACTCGCGCGATAAACGAGCCAAGTAGAGAGGGACTACGCATGCGTATTCTTTCATATGTCGGAAAGACAGTTTCATTGGCGGTGTTTCCCTTTTTATTCTTGGTGGCGCCGCCTGCTATTTCACAGAGTATAGACCTTTGGGGTGTCATTGAAGAGGCCGGTGAAATCATTCGGCGCGAGACGCAGGGCCGTCAGTCATCTGATCAACGGGTCCCGGAACAACCGGGAAATGCAGATTTTGAAAGGTTTCCGCCGCAGCCAGTGGAGCGGGTCCCGGAACAACAAGCCAATCCGAGTACGGTGCAGCCACCTGCGCAGACAGTTGATATTCTCAGCATCCAGCAAAATCTGGCGCAACTGGGTTATAGCCCGGGTGTTGCTGATGGCCTAATGGGGCCAAACACTAAAAGAGCTATCCAGCAATTCCAAAGGGATCAAGGGCTTCCCATCAATGGAGTGGCAAGTCGGCAGCTCCTTGAGAGACTAAGGACTGTGGCAGTAGCTCGGCAGTCTGGGGAACCCGTGACGGGAAGCACACCTCGCTTGGGCAACCTCACCGGCGTCGGCTCGGGCCGGGAACAGATTCCCCACGGCGCGGCGCTTGAACGTGGCGAAGCCTACGCCGCACTGCTGGACGTCTACATGCGGGAGCATCCAGACGCCGCGCAGCATCCGGATTTCCTGCCGTTTTTCGCAGGTCTCGGGTGCATGGCGGAAGGCTGGGGGAGGACCCAGAACCTCAACCCGTTCAAGGTGGCCGAAATCGAGAGGGCGGCACGGCCCCGCTTGGCCCGTAAGCTGGCTGATGCGCACGCGTCGCAGTCGGCTGAACCGGTGCTGATCACGTTCCGGGCCAACGTCACCGCGGGCGATTACGACATGGCGAACGGCATCTTTCCAATCACCTCGGGACGATCCATCGAGTCCGATATCCGCCCTGATGATTTCTGCCAGACTGTGGCGCGAGCCAAGGGTCCCTGCCCGCCCAGGGGCATCTGCCAGCAATCGCTTTTTCCGACGCATTTCCGGATCGCCGCCGCCGATGGGGCGCGTCTCGCGCCGCCCCACGTTGTCGACATGCTCGGCGGGAAAGTCGCAATCGGGCATGAGCGGGCGCGTGCGTTCTACGAGCGCGGCTTCCCGACGGTCGTCGTCGAGGTGACCGGGCGGGTCCGCTCCGTAACGCTCGGGGAGGCTGGCGTCGGGTTTGTAAGGCTCGAGCCGGTGCGGGCCACGCTCCGCACGCAGGGCAACGATCGGTATTCGCAGGAACTCGCCGTCCTGGGGCCGGAGCAGCTCGGTGCGTTTGCAGCCGGCACCGCGGGTGGAGCAGGTGCGCCGGGTGGCACGGATGCGATGATGCGCTTCGACCGGGACGTCTATCTGTTCCAGTCGGCCCATCGCTCGGCGATGCCCTTCGTTGCTTACAGCGCCGCGAATCTCGATGCATCCGAAGTAAAGGCCCTGACTGGCGCCATCACAGGCGCTATCGGTGCTGATCCGCGTTTCTTCGAGCGGGGTGGAGCACGAGAGATGGCCCATCACGTGACCGGAATCGGGCATGCAGTGGTCGCCGGAAACTGGCGCAACAAGCTCAACCATGCGCTCGAGTCCGATTATTCAACCGCAGACTATAGCGTGATCCAGATCGCGCGCGCGACCGGAGCTGCCGCAACGACGGAGACATCAGGGCCCCCGGAGGCGCCGCTGCCGTCCGCAGATTTCGGGCCTGACAAGATGCCGATCCTGCGCACGTGGATCCCGCATTATCTTGAGAACACTTCGCAGCCCGAGCAGATTGAGGTACTCAAAGGCTTCATCGCACAGCTGCATCAAGCGCACGACTACGCCGCCAACACGGTCTTCGCAGAGGGCGAGATCGAGGGGCGTAATGCGGAATTCCTCGCCTGGTCAGCGCACGATCGTTGGCTCGCCGCTCTGGAAGAGCAAAGCGTCGAGGCACCCTTCAATCTGTCTGTTCAAATGCAGACGCGGAACCTCCGATACGACTTTGAGAGCGGCAATCTGGTGCTGTTTTCCGGCCATGACGACAACGAATTGGCCATGTACAGGGCCTTGCGTAATGGGATCATTGAAGCGGGCGGAGTGGGTCAATCGAGCAGATTTCTAGGAATAAAACCGCCGCGATGGCCCAGAATCCGCGTCGCCGGGGGCAAAATCCCAGCCAGCTTTTCGATGGACGCGGCCCGCGCCGAAGAGATGATCGTCAATCGGGATATCGTTGTCTTCGACGTGGCACTCAGGATCGCCAGCGTCGACTACGTTAAGACCGAACGTGGCGAGCATAGCCTTGACCTGCAGGCCGAGATTCTCGGCGTGAATGTGGCCACCGACCGCGGTGTGCAACTCGCCGCACTGGCGGCGGAGGACATGCCCCAGATCGCGCCGGAGCCGGTTACTGACGAGGCCGCGCCGGTCAATGAAACGGTCCATCTTGCCCGGCCCCGGGACATTCTCGCCGCGATTGCCAAGGAAACCGAGGGCGATGCCACCGATCTGATCGCGTCGGTCTATCCCTCGACCTCTCAGGACGCCTTCGACAGGCGGGACGAGATCTCTGACCTCGCCGCCTCCGCACGCGACATCGATCTGGGCGGGTTCTGGATGTCGGGCTACGGCAAGTTGGCCGATTACGACTTCAACAGCCGAGAGTACGGCTTCGATTATGTCCGGTTGACCTATCCGGACGGCGTATCGCGCAACGAGAAAGGTATCAGGCGTCATGACCTGCTGCGCCTGGAGAACGTCGCCGGGAGATCCGGTGTCCGCTTCGCAATGCCCGAGGCGGAGGCGCAGCGTCTGCGCGATATGACGCGGGGGGCGGATGCGACATTCCGTGCGCGGCTTGCCGTACAACCGCCGGCAGTCGGTACGGGGGCCTCGGCATTACCGTTGACGGCAGAGCTTTTGGAACTCGTCGTGCTGCGTCCCGGCAGCGACCCGCAGATAGTCAACGACGACGAGGTCGTCGCGCGCATTGACCTCGATGCATCATCGAATGCGCAGCCGGACGGTGGCGGCGTCACCCCGAGTGGGGACGGATCCGCGGGCGGGGCGACGGCAGACGCCTACGATATTCTCGGCGTGCGGGTTGGGCAGCCGATGGCGGCGGGCCTTTCGCAGGTGGGGTCTGAATTCGCGACGGAGACGATTCTCCATGGTCGACGTAACATCTGGATCGATGCGAACGTTTCGCGGACGATTGAGGCGACAACGCCACTTGCGGAGTCGATGATACTGGTGCGCGAGGACGCGCGCGATTTCCTCGCGATCTTCTACGAACCGCTTTTGAGCGACGATCCGATCACGGGGATAGCCCGAACAATTACCTTTGCCGAAGGCTCTCGGCCCAAGCCGGAAGCAATTCGGGATCTACTAGTCGAGAAGTATGGCGAGATCGGCTACGAGAACGCCAGTGTCTACCTGTGGTCCCGAACCCGGAAAACCCCAATACCGAAGGTGCAGGGTGAGATGAGCGTGGGCGAGCTCATCGCGCAATCCACCGAGGAGCAGAACCGGAAAACGCAGCGCTGGGTGTGTGGCAAAGAACTGGAATCCATAGCCTTTGCACTCAGCGATTCGATCACCTCTTCTCGACGATACGGCTACCCGCCGTTTAAGACCGACTATCCGCTGGTCGACGACGCTGGGGAGCAGGTATCTCATCCTGAGGAACGGCCCCTTTGGGCCCTTGAGCTGCATCGCCTCGAAGATGTCAAGTGCGACACCGATGTTGTCATGGCCGCGATCCAGCAGGACGACTCGGGTCTTGTTGCGGCATTGCGGGTCCTGGTGACGAGTCGGGCTTACCTCGCAACCATCAAGGATGCCGCCGAAGTGACCTTTCTTGATCGAAATGCGGCGAAACAGACGGCCCCCGAGATTGACTTCTAGGTCAGCAAACTCGGCTGTCCGCCTCAGTCTCAGTGAATGGCACGTGCGTATTCCGCGGAAGCTGGCCACCGATTCCGCGTGAAGCGCGCGGCTGAGTTCACTCAGTGAGAAAAACGTCTGGTGGCGTAGCGTCGCCAGGATCCAGCGCTCGCCCAGCAACACGCCGGCCTCCGACGTTGGCCTTGTCCCGGGGGCGCCGGGCCCGGGGCGGCAGGATCGCGGTGCCGTAGTGTGCCGTCAGTTCCTGGTTGACGTCGGGTTCGTAGCGGTGGGGCTGCTGCACCCCGGCCTTTAGGTTATTCGGGACCAGGCATTCCAGCACCCCACCCAGGAAGGCGAACGCGCGCGCATGCGCTTGGATCCAGGCCGGCAGCTCCTGGCTCCAACTGGCCTCAGCGTCGGTGTAGTTTTCGGCCCCGAGCACGGCGATGAAGACCTGTGCCTGGCGCACCTCCCCGGTGGTCCGGTCGATCACCGGCATCGTCTGCCCGGCGTAGTCCACGAACAGCGCCTCGGCGGCACGGTGGGTCTTGCGCATCACCAGATCGCGACGGCCCGCCCACCCAGGTACGCGTCGCAGAACCAACTGTCCCCGGAAAATACGGGAAGCTGTCGGATCTCTAGGGCGTTACGGGAATCTGTCGGACCTCGAGGGCGTTGCGTTCTGTCATGAGAGATTGTCGCCGCGAGCGACGTGCTGGAGTCAAGGACAGAGCCTACATGAAGGGTCGATGACTTGATGGCAGCCCGATGCACGACGCTGCCCTGTGACCGGCAACCGTCGCTGACGAGTGACTCGCAGTCTGCATCGTCTGGCGGGAGCGGGTGACGACCTTGTACCGCCGCCCAGTCATTGCTCGCGAACGACCCGTTACCGATCTGCTGCGGACGCCCGCGAAAGTCGATCATAGGCATCGTTCTCTGCGGCCGGCGCTCCAAGCTGGGAGGATCAGCGTCTGGAGGGTCTGAACTGGACAAACTGATCCACGGCCACCCTTGTCCGGAAACCGCGGAGATAGTTCAGTCGGGACCGAGCGCGGGTACAGGTGGATCGTTTCCCAACGGCTCCCCACGATCAGGCCGTACCGCCCTCGGGTTACGATGCTCCCAGAACCATCAAAAAAATCCGCCCCGGGGGGGCGGAAAGGGCGCGATGGAGGAGAGTCGCGCGCGCAGGTCTTCAAAAAACCCGTCAATGACCTAGACTCGGATCCTTCGCCCCAGCGCGATGAACCACGCTTCGTCGGATGTACCATTCACTGTCGATTTGCCGGAATCCTTTTGTTCTTAGGGGTGGCACCCCACATGCGTCAGATCGCATGGGCGAGATACATGGTCCCGATGATGGTCAACGAGGCCATGCCTGATGCGACCAGAATTCTCATGACGGTCTCCGGTTCTGGGCAGCGTTGAGCCACACCTCCCCCCAGCCGTGCGCCTGCGCCGCTGCGATCGCGTGATGCAGCAGACGTGAACCGATGCCTTGTCCCCGGTAGACGCACAGCACGGCCATGCGGCCGATCTGCCCGCTGGGCAGCAGGCGCAGCGTTCCGACAGGCTCTCCCTCTGGTGTGAGCGCCAGCCAGTGCAGCGCGCTGGAGTCGAGACCGTCGAACTCCATGCTTCGCGGAACATTCTGCTCTTTCACGAAAACCTCGCGGCGCACGGTTTCCAGAGGCGTTCTGTCGGCGGGCCAACTGGCCTCCCGTATCCGGACTCGCTTCATTCCTGTCGGTTGCTGGCAAGGGGGCGGAGCCGGGTCGACAAGTTGAGCGGCAACGCCAACCCGGCATGCGATGCTGGACATGACGAACTCCAATCGTGATGGAAAGACGCACCCATATTGGCTGATTGCCGCGACAACATCGTTACGTCCAAAAGGCGGTTCAATTACGTCAACCGGTACTACCGTAAACGCGGACATAGCGTCTCGGGGGGGGCGCCCAGTCCTACCTCGTGACTCGTTTTTTAGGCCGCATGACTCCGAAGGCGCTGTCGCCGCGCGTGCGCACCTTCCACCCTCAGGAAGCCCGGGCCGCTTCAGCGCGGGAAGCCCCACCGGGGAGTCACGAAGTCGTGAATGGACGAACATCACGCTTGTCACCTTCGCAAGCGATTCTGTGCCGCCAAGGACCAGTGGAGGCGCACCCCGGACCCAGTACCGCGTACCCGGTACCCAGGTCCGTCCAGGTGACGCCGCTCGCCTCGGGGTCGCTTCCGACCCTGAGCGGTCTCCCAGGAGTCCGCTGCCGGGGGACCGCAAAGGACCAGGCTGCGGGCACTCACTCAGTTCTGGCACGGTCTGGTACGGCGGGCGTAATCAGGGGCACCTGGCCCTGGACCCTCTCGGCGGCACACTGGGTGCTCAGGGGGCCGGCCGCGTAAACAGTCTTCCTCGGGCGCGGCCTGCCAGTCATTAGCACGGTTGCATGGCCTGCTGCAATTGACGTGTAAACACACAAGTGCACAAACTCCTATGAGTGGAGAGCTCCATGAATACGATTCGCTGGAATGTCGTTGTCTCGGCCGACACCGACCAGTCCCTTCGCATGTTTCTGGCCAGCCAGGGCGGAGGACGGAAAGGCGATCTGTCGCGCTTCATTGAGGAAGCGGTACAGGCGCACATCCTGGAGCTGAGTGCCGAACAGGCGAAGGCCGCAAACGCCCATCTTAGTGAGGCAGAATTGACCGAATCGGTTGACGAAGCGCTCCAGTGGGCGCGCAAGCGCTGATGCGGGTCGTGTTGGATACCAATATCCTGCTCAGCGCCCTGATCTCGCCGCACGGTGTGCCCGATACGATCTATCGCGCCTGACGCGCGGGGCGCTTCGAGGTCGTTACCTCGCGGATACAACTCGAGGAAATCCGTCGGGCCAGCCGCTATCCCAAGCTCCAGGCCATCCTGCAGCCCGCCAAGGTGGGCGTCATGATCAATAACCTGCAACGGGCGGAGGTACTGGAGCACCTGACGATGGACGTCGAAGCCAATGATCCGAATGATTCGTTTCTGCTGGCTATGGCCCTGGCAGGCGATGCGGACTACCTGGTGACCGCTGATCGCCGCGCAGGTCTCTTGCAACTCGGACACATCGAACGCACCCGGATCGTCACGCCCGCCGCGTTCTGCGCCGAGGTGCTGTGATCGATGCCGGTCGGCTTTTTGACGCAGAAGCAAGGCGACGACTTTGGTCGCTAGGTCACGGTGGGACGGCCTGTCCGATCATCGAGGTTCTGGCTGTCAGCCGGGCTGGATTGAAGGCCGACGTGCGCATCTGCCATGGACAACCGCCTCCCGACGTGCACCCGATCTGAGCCGCTCGGCGACTGAAACCTGCGCCGAATCCCCGCGCCCGGTACAACGCCGGGCTTTTCCTGTTGAGTCCTCCCCATGTCCTCGAGCCAGGAAACCTCCCGTCGCCGCACTTTCGCGATCATCTCGCACCCGGACACGGGCACGACCAGGATCACCTGGTTGACGCTGGACCGCGAGGTGGCGCACCAGAAGGACGAGCTGATGCCGCGCTACGCGAGCCTGATCTGCAACGGCTACTGGTGGAGTCCCGAGCGCCGCATGCTGCTGGCGGCGATCGACCAGACTCAGTCGTTCGTCACTCAGTCGGTCGTCAATGGTGCGGTGCGGGTTCGCCTGTACAAGGGGAACGTGATCGGGGGCGGGCGCCAATCGGCGCGTGACAGCCTTTTCGACGATGCGATTGCGACCTTCGAGGAGGACGCTGGTGCCTATGACCAGAGAGACGCAGAGGGTTTCATCAAGCTGAACGCGTTGTGCTTGGGCATCGCCGCTGGCCGCGGGAGATCTTTGGTCTGATCCGGCGGGTCTCTGGTAGCATTGCGACTCTGTTGGGAGCGCCTCGGCAGGCCGAGGCGCTCGAGGCGCACTGCAATCCGGACGCACGCGACGATGAGACCCGACATCCCGAGATCGCCGCTGCCGCGGATGCTGGCGCTTGTCATTTTGTTCTTCGGCCTTTTCGGCTGCGCCAGCGTTGCCGCGGTGGACCGGCACGCGTCAGACCCCTTCGAGCGCTACAACCGCGCCGTTTTCGCATTCAACCAGGGGTTCGACCGGACGGTGCTGAAGCCCGCGGCAAAGGGCTATCGGCGGCTCCCGGATCCGATTCAGACCGGGATCGGCAATTTCTTCGGGAACATGGCCGATGTGCGCAACGCGGTGAACAACCTCTTTCAGGGCAAGTTCGAGAATGCCGCCACGGATACCGGCCGCATCATTCTGAACACGACCGTGGGTGTCGTCGGGATGATCGACGTGGCCAGCTCTGTCGGATTGCCCAAGCACCAGGAGGATTTCGGGCAGACTCTCGGCATATGGGGGGTTCCCGCGGGGCCCTACCTGCAGATTCCGTTCCTCGGACCCAGCACCCTTCGCGATGCGCCGGCGCTGGTCGTGGACTGGTACACCCACCCCGCTCCGTACGTGCTCCAGGATTACAGCGAGGTCCTGATCGGACTCGCGGCCGTCGGTATCGTCCAGCTTCGGGCCAGCGCGCTTGGCAGTGAAGATCTGCTCGGAACGATCTCGGAGGACCCCTACGTGGCCCTGCGCGAGGCCTGGCTCCAGCGGCGCGAGTTCCTGGTACGCGATGGCGCGCCGGCTGATGACGATCTCTGGCTCGACGAACTCGAGATGCTGGAGCAGGAGGAGGTTTTTCGGTGAGCATTGCCACGGTCGCGTCGATGATCGAGGTCCTGGGCCTGCGCCCGGGGGCCGCAGGATCTGCCGGTGGATCAGGGCGTATTGGATTCTGGATGGGCGAGTCTCGGGCGATCCAGTGGGTTGGCAGATGCCGAGGGCGAGTTTGTTTACGCGGCATCGTTCGGCCGAACGTACGTTCGCCCGATTGGAGCGCAAGAGAACCTCAAGACATAGGCACGATTCGGTGCACCCGGGCAAATTGGCAAAGGCAAGAGTGAAGAAAAGCAGGGGCGGTGTTTGTCTGGATAGTTGCTGAGAACCTGGGCTGCTCTATGGCGGCAAGCGGCCAGACCGAACTGATGCGTCGATGCCCGCTTCGGGCCGGCCACTGCCGTTGACAGCAATCGGGATTTCAAGTCGACCTAGATCGGGCTGTCGCGGCTCCATTGGAACGGCCTGCAGAGCCAAGACTGCCTGGAACTGGCTGTCCAGTTGAAGATGGTGACGCTCTCCTGACTGAAGTCGATTTTGTTCAGGATAGAGCAAACCGACGTAGCGGCGACGGTAGGCGGTTGCGTAAATGCACTCTCTTCAATGCATGGCGTCGGATCGAGCCACGTCAACCCCAACGTGGGGGTTAGGATAGAGTTTGAATCCAGTCGTTCGGGCTATGAATCCGAACGGTCGATGATTTTTAACAGGAGGAAGCCGCCATGCGTTACACCCTGTCGATTCTTTTTCTGTTGTTTCTGACTGCCTGCAACGCCGGGCAGGATGCATCGGAACCCCGAACGGGCGCCGAATCAGCCGCCGATACTTCGGCCGAAGCCGCCACCGGCGCCGGCAGTGACCGTGCGCCGGAGGAAACCCGCCCGCCGGAGACCGACTACGAGCCGGCCTTCGAAGGTCAGACCCGCGCCCCGAAACCGGCCGGAACCGTGGCCTGGACGACCGAGACCCTCGCCCGGGGGTTGGAGCACCCGTGGGGTCTCGACTTCCTGCCAGATGGCGCGATGCTGGTCACCGAGCGCCCGGGACGTCTGCGCGTGGTCAGTGCCGACGGCGAGATCTCCCAGCCGATTGAGGGCGTGCCCGAAGTCGACAACCGCAAGCAGGGCGGACTGCTGGACGTGACGATAGCGCCGGATTTCGAATCCAGCCGAACGATCTTCATGAGCTTTTCCGAGCCGCACGAAGACAGCACCAACAACACCGCGGTTGCGCGGGCACGGCTGAGCGACGACCGCAGCGCGCTCGAGGACGTGAAAGTGATCTTCAGCCAGCACCCCAGCGTCGAATCCACAGGACATTACGGCTCGCGCATTGTGTTCCAGGACGCCGATACAATCTGGGTGACCATGGGCGACCGCCAGGGCGACCCGGTGCGCAAGAACGCGCAGGATCCGACCAACCTGATCGGCACGGTCGCGCGTATCAATACCGACGGTTCGATTCCCGAAGACAACCCGTTCGTCGACCATGACGAAAACGCGCCCGAGATCTGGTCATACGGCCACCGCAATATCCAGGCGGCTGCAGTTCACCCCGAGACCGGCGAACTCTGGACGATCGAGCACGGTCCGCGCGGCGGCGATGAACTGAACCTGACCGAGGCCGGCGAGAACTACGGCTGGCCGACCATCGCCTACGGCATCGAATACCGCGGCGGTGAAGTCTATGAAGGCAGGACCGAAGCCGAAGGCATGGAGCAGCCGGTCTATTACTGGGATCCGGTCATCGCGCCGTCCGGCATGACGATCTATACCGGCGACGTTTTCCCGGAATGGCAGGGCGACATTTTTGTCGGCGGTCTGCGCAGCCAGCGAGTCTCCCGGCTTGTGCTCGAGGACGGTCGCGTCGCCGCGGAGGAATGGCTGGAGATCGGCCAACGTGTGCGCGACGTGGTCCAGGGACCGGACGGCTACATCTACCTGCTCACCGACGAAGACGATGGTTGGGTCATGCGCATCGTGCCGGAAGAGGGCTGACACGATCCGCTCCCTTACTCGAGCTTGCCCAGCGGGTCACCTGGATGAGTACGCCGGTGCCGGCCTCGTTGAACGTATCATTGCAGGACTTCAAGTGACTGTAACGACGGTGGTTGGCAACGCCATGCATCCCTTCACTTGGAAAGCCCGCAAACGATGCCGTCGGTTGTTGTCATGCTGACCTTTACCGCTGTTTTGCGACACGAGAGGGAAAGCTCCGAGCAGAGTGGGGGATGGATATTCCAGATAGCCGGGGTTCATGCCAACCCAGCAAAGGCATGACGAGCCGGAGATATCCATGATTAGCGTGCGCGTGGGCGCTGGCGCTTGCCGGCTCCGGCGCGATCCTCACCGAGCCGGTCTCTCCGGCCTTTGCCTTCATCCATGATCGCCAGCCGGTGGTGCTCGATGCCGAGTGCCGGTGGCAGTGGCTGGATCCGGAACTGTCGGACCGGGAGACGATCCGCAAGGTCGCACGACAGCTGAACCCGGACCGGCTGATGGCATATCCGGTGTCGAGTAGGGTCAACCGGCCGGCGAACGACGATCCGGGGCTGATCGAGCCGGAAGCGGATGCAGGGGGTGATCGACCGAAGCGGTAGCCGCCGGTGCGACTCGGGTCAGGAAGCCAATGGCTTCGGGCCGACCCGGACGAGTTCCTCGCGGAGCGCAGTGATGCCCGCCGGCGCGTCGATGCCAAGACGGACCTGGTCGCCCCTGAGCTTGACGATGGTGACCAGATGTCGTCGGCAACGTGGACGGTTTTGCCGATGCGTCCGGTTGGGACGAGAACGTGATTCTCCTTCCCTCAGAGTTCCCGATTCGACCAGGGGTGCTCACAGCGGTGGAGCCCACCGGCCGGTGGCCTGGTGGTCGCTGGCAGGGTGGCGAGCGCCTTTCTGACGTCAAGCGGAGTTTCGCCACGGCCTGCCGGAAGGCGGGGATCACGGACTTTCGCATCCACGACCTCCGGCACACCTGCGCCGCCTGGCTCGTATCGGCCGGAGTGTCGCTGGCCGAAGTGCGGGATCTACTCGGTCACAGCACGATCCGGATGACGGAGAAGTACGCGCATCTGGCGCCGGAAAATGTGCGCGCCGCGGTGGCCGTGCTGGAGGATCGAGGTCACGATCTGGTCACGCAGGAAGAGGAGGAAAAGAAAAAGCCGCCTGTGGATGCGGCTAAGTCTTTGAAATCATTTTAGAACTTGGTGGAGCGGAGGAGGATCGAACTCCCGACCTTCGCATTGCGAACGCGACGCTCTCCCAGCTGAGCTACCGCCCCAATCCGCTTATGATAGCAGTGGCGGGCGAGCAGTGGGAAGGGCGAAGCCTACTGTTCCCGCACCGGCTGGCGGCCGCCGACGGCAAGCCATCACTCCGGCGTGAGGATCAGCGCTGCCAGCGGCGGCAGGTCCAGGCGCAGCGTGGCCGGGAAGCCGCGGTGGGGACGCATCTCGGCCACGCCGGCGTCGGAACCGCGCGAGGCGCCGCCGTAGAATTCTGAGTCGGTGTTCAGGCGCACGCGCCACCGCCCGCCGTGCGGCACCGGGATCTCGTAGTCGAGACGGTCCACCGGCGTGAAATTCAGGATCACGACGGCCTCCGACTCGGCCCCGCGCCGCACATAACTCAGCACCGAGTGTGCGGCGTCGTCGCAATCGAGCCATCCGAAGCCCTCGGACTCGAATTCACGCGCGTGCAGGGCCGGTTCCTCGCGGTAGATCCGGTTCAGGTCGCGCACGAGGGCCTGCAGTCCCTGGTGCAGCGGATATTCGAGCACGTACCAGTCGAGTTGCGCGGCTTCGTTCCACTCCATTCCCTGGCCGAACTCCTGGCCCATGAACAGCAGCTTCTTGCCGGGATAGGTCCATTGATAGGCATAGAGCAGCCGCAGCTGTGCGTGCTGCTGTGCTTCGTCGCCGGGCATGCGCCCACGCAGGCTGCCCTTTCCGTGCACGACCTCGTCGTGGGAGAACGGCAGCACGAAGTTCTCGCTGTAGGCGTACAGCATGCCGAACGTGAGCTGGTTGTGATGGTGCGCGCGGTGGACCGGGTCCAGCTTGAAGTAGGCGAGGGTGTCGTGCATCCAGCCCATGTTCCACTTCATGGTGAAGCCGAGGCCACCGCTCTCCGTGGGCCGACTCACGCCTGGCCAGGCCGTGGATTCCTCCGCGATCATCAGCACGCCGGGATGGCGGGTCTGCACCGTGCGGTTCAGTTCGTGCAGGAAGGCGATCGCCTCGAGGTTCTCGTTGCCGCCGCGCTCGTTCGGGATCCAGTCGTTCGGCTGCCGGGAGTAGTCGAGGTAGAGCATCGAGGCCACCGCATCGACGCGCAGGCCGTCGATGTGGAAGTCCTCGATCCAGCACAGCGCACTGGAGAGCAGGAAGTTGCGGACCTCCGAGCGCCCGTAGTTGAAGATCAGGGTGCCCCAGTCGCGGTGCTCTCCCCGGCGCGGGTCTTCGTGCTCGTACAATGCGGTGCCGTCGAAGCGCGCGAGGGCGAAGCTGTCCTTCGGGAAGTGCCCGGGAACCCAGTCGAGCAGTACGCCGATACCCGCCTGGTGGGCCTGGTCGACGAAGAAGCGGAAGTCGTCGGGCGCGCCGAACCGCGAGGTGGGCGCGAAGAAGCCGGTGCTCTGGTAGCCCCAGGAACCGTCGAAGGGGTGCTCGGTGACCGGCAGCAGCTCGATGTGTGTGAAGCCCTGCTCGCGGACGTAGGGAATCAGTCGCTCGGCCAGTTCGCGGTAGCTCAGGGATCGCCCGCCGTCACCGTGTTGCCAGGAGCCGAGGTGCACCTCGTAGATGCTCATCGGGCGCTCCTTCCACGCGTACGGGTCACGCCGGTGCAGCCAGGGCTCGTCGCCCCAGGCGTAGTCCGACTGGCCGAAGACCCGGCTTGCGGTATTGGGGCGGAGCTCGAAGTAAGCTCCATAAGGATCGGTTTTCAGGAAGACATGTCCGGTGTGACGGTTGCGAATCTCGAACTTGTACAGGGTGCCGTTGCCAAGCCCGGGTATAAAGACCTCCCAGACGCCACTGGAGCCGTGTACCACCATTGGATGGACGCGGCCGTCCCAGTGGTTGAAATCACCGACCACGCTGACGCGCTCGGCGGACGGTGCCCACACTGCAAAGCGCACGCCACTGACGCCGTCCCGGGTCTCCGGATGCGCACCGAGCATCCGGTGCGCGTGCCAGTGGCGCCCCTCGCCGAAGAGGTGCAGGTCGAAGTCGGAAATGTTGGGCGGGAAGCTGTAGGGATCAACAAACTGTAACGCGCGTCCGTCAGGCTCCGTGTAGAGGACGGTCGGGTGCAGCGGACAGGCCGTCAGCGGTCCGGTCCAGGTGAACAGCCCGGGAATGTCCGGGTGGGGGGCCAGCGGCTCCTTCTGTGCCTGGCCCCCGGATTCGATTCCGGTCAGCAGCCAGGCCTGCGCAGCCCGAGGCAGTAAGGTGCGGAAACATACCGTCTCATGGTCCAGGGCGTGGCGCCCGAGGAGCCGGTGCGGATCGTGCCAGCGCGCGTCTGCGAGACGGCGCAGTTCCTCGTCTGATGGGCGGATGCATTTGTTAACGGCTGTTGTCATACTGAGGTCTGCTCACCTGGCTGCCCGCAGCGACCAAACCGAGACACTGAACAACCGGTCCAGTTGGGCGCGGACAACGGACAATTGAATGGACGGAAGGATTATCGCATGAATCCGCAACCCCAACGCTTCGTCAGCCGCCTGACCCGGGAAACCCTTGCGCTGATACTCGCGGGCGGCCGTGGTTCCAGGCTCAAGCACCTCACGCTCTGGCGCGCCAAGCCCGCGGTACCGTTCGGCGGCAAGTTCCGGATCATCGATTTTCCACTGTCCAACTGCATCAACTCCGGGATCCGGCGGGTGGGGGTGCTTACCCAGTACAAGGCGCACTCCCTGATCCAGCATGTCCAGCGTGGCTGGAGCTTCCTGCGCGGTGAATTCGGCGAGTTCATCGAGCTGCTGCCGGCACAGCAGCGCATCGAGACCTCGTGGTACGCGGGAACCGCGGATGCGGTGTACCAGAACATCGACATCATCCGGCAGCATGCGCCCGAATATGTGCTGATCCTCGCCGGCGACCACATCTACAAGATGGACTACGGGCAGATGATCGCCTACCACGTGGAGAGCGGCGCCGACATGACGGTGGGCTGCCTGCAGGTGGAGAGGGAGAGCGCGCGGGCCTTCGGGGTGATGGCCGTGGACGAGAAGGGCCAGGTGAACGGCTTCCTCGAAAAGCCGGAGGACCCTCCCGAGATGCCGGGCCACCCGGGCACCGCACTCGCCTCGATGGGCATCTACGTCTTCAATACCGGCTTCCTGTTCGAACGCCTGATCCGGGACGCGGACGACAGCCGCTCGAACCACGACTTCGGCAAGGACATCATCCCGGGCATCATCGACCGTTACCGGGTGATGGCCTACCCCTTCCGCGACGAGCGCGAAGGCGTGCAGGCCTACTGGCGCGACGTCGGGACCGTGGACTCCTACTGGCGGGCGAACCTGGAGCTGATCGGGGTGACGCCGGAACTGAATCTCTATGACAGCGAGTGGCCGATCTGGACCTACCAGGAGCAGTGGCCGCCGGCGAAGTTCGTGTTCGACGACGATGACCGGCGCGGCATGGCGATCGATTCCATGGTCTCCGGCGGCTGCATCATCTCCGGCAGCACCGTGCGTCACTCGCTGCTGTTCTCGGATGTCCAGGTGAACGCCGGTTCGCGTGTCCATGACTCCGTGATCCTGCCGAGCGTCAACGTCGGCGAGAACTGCGAGATCCGACGCTGCGTGATCGACCGCGGCTGCCAGATCCCGGACGGCGTGCGCATCGGCGTGGACGAAGAGGAAGACGCACGGCACTTCTTCATCTCCCCGGGCGGTGTCCGGGTGGTGACCCCGGAGATGCTCGGACAGCTCTCGCGCTATGTCCGCTGACCGGGCGGAGACCGATCCCGCGGGGGCTCCGCTGGACGTGGTGCTGTGCTGGCACATGCATCAGCCGCAGTACTTCGAGCACGGCCAGGGCCGCTACGCATTGCCCTGGACCTACCTGCACGCGCTGAAGGACTACGCGGACATGGCGGCGCATCTCGAGGCCGTCCACGAGGCCCGTGCCGTGGTGAATTTCGCGCCGATCCTGCTCGAGCAGATCGCGGACTACGCACGGCAGGTTGCGGGCCATCTTGAACACGGACACCCGATCGCGGACCCGGTCCTCGCGCTCCTGACCGCGAAGACCGCGCCCAAGGATTCCGAGGCGCGCGCCGAGATCATCCGGGTCTGCCTGCGTGCGCATGCGCCGCGGATGATCGAGCCGTTTCCGCTGTTCCGGGACCTGGCCAGGATCGCCCGGCAGGCCCAGCAGGACCCGGCCCTGCTGCGTCACCTCGCGCCGGCCTTTTTCCTCGATCTCGCGACCTGCTATCACCTGGCGTGGCTCGGGGCCACCGTCCGGCGCGACAACCCCGAGGTGCAGCGCTGGCTGGCGGAGGAGGACGGTTACGACGCCGGGACCCGGCGGCAATTGCTGGAGCTGATCGGCTATGTGCTCGCGGACATCATTCCCCGCTACCGGGAACTGTCCGAATCCGGGCGCGTGGAACTCTCGTTCACGCCCTACGCCCACCCGATCATGCCGCTGCTGCTGGACATCGAGTCGGCGCGGGAGGCGATGCCGGAGGTGGTGCTCCCCGAACATGTCGCCTATCCGGATGGGGAGGGACGGGTGCGCTGGCACATCGAGCGGGGTCTGGAGGTCTTCGAGCGGCACTTCGGTTTTCGCCCGCAGGGCTGCTGGCCGTCCGAGGGGGCGGTCAGCACCGCCACGCTGCGGCTCCTCGACGAATACGGTCTCCGCTGGGCCGCCAGCGGCCAGACAGTGCTTGCGAACAGCCTCGCGGTCGCGCCCGACACGGAACACGAGCCGCAGGACGGCTGGCTTCACCAGCCCTACCGGCTCAAGGACACGCGCCTGCTCGCGTTCTTCCGCGACGACGGCCTGTCCGACGCGATCGGGTTCCGCTACGCGGACTGGCATGCGCGCGACGCGGTCGGCGACTTTGTGCATCACCTCGAAAACATCGTGGACGCGGTGCCGCCCGGCGGCGTGGTGTCGGTGATCCTCGATGGCGAGAACGCCTGGGAGTACTACCCGGAAAACGGCTTCCACTTCCTGCACGATCTCTATCGGCGCCTGGCCGAGCACCCCCGCATCCGGCTTCGAACCTTCGCGGATGTCTGTGCACCCGGGACCGACGGGGTGTCCGAACTCCCGGCGCTGGTGGCCGGGAGCTGGGTTTACGGGACCTTTTCAACCTGGATCGGCGATCCGGACAAGAACGCCGGCTGGGATCGACTGATCGAGGCGAAACAGGCGGTGGATGTCGCGCTGGAGCAGCACCCCGAGCTGAACGGCGCGGCGGTGATGGAACAGCTTGCGACCTGCGAGGGCTCGGACTGGTGCTGGTGGTTCGGCAGCTACAATCCCGCGGGGTCGGTGAGCGACTTCGAGATCCTGTACCGCCGGCATCTGGCCGCGCTGTACCAGCGCGCCGGATTGCCGGTGCCCGAATCGCTCTCGCTGGTGCTGTCCACGGGCGGCGGCGAGCAGGCGGCCGGCGGCACCATGCGCCGGGGCCAGGCGCACTCATGAATGCGAACCGGACGGCAAACCGGCTGCTCGACAAGCGCCGGTCCGGGATCATCCTGCATCCCACCTCGCTGCCAGGTCCGGGTCCGGTCGGCCGGATCGGGTCGGAGGCCCGCCGTTTTCTGGACTGGCTCGAGGAGGCCGGGTTCAGCCTCTGGCAGGTGCTGCCGCTCAACCCGCCGCAGGGCGACGGATCGCCCTACGCGTGCATCTCGGCGTTTGCCGGCGACACGCGCCTGATCGACCCCGAGGACATGGTCCGCGACGGATGGCTGTCCGCGGACGCCGCCGGGATGCCGAGCTCGCAGGCGCTGTGGGAGGCCCACCAGGCACTGGAATCGGCCGGGGACGCCACGTGGGACGAGTACCGGGCCTTCGTGGAGAAACAGAGCGACTGGCTCGAGGATTTCGCCCTGTTCGTGGTGATCAAGCAGCTGCAGGGAAACCGCCCCTGGTGGGAATGGCCCGCGCCACTGCTGCACCGCGAACGGAGCCGGATCGAGCAGTTGCGCGCCGAGGCCGCAGAGTCCCTGGAGGCGGTCCGCTTCGCCCAGTTCGTGTTCTTCCGGCAGTGGACCGGACTCCGCCGGGAGGCGAACAACCGCGACATCCTGCTGCTCGGGGACATGCCGATCTTCGTGGCGCACGATTCCGCGGACGTCTGGGCGAACCCGGAGAACTTTGATCTCGATGAGCGGGGCCAGCCGCGAACCGTCGCCGGGGTGCCGCCCGACTACTTCTCCGAGACCGGGCAGCGCTGGGGCAATCCCCACTATCGCTGGGACTACATGGCCAACACCGGTTACGCGTGGTGGATGCGGCGGATCGGATGGGCGCTGGAAGAGCTGGATGCGCTGCGCATCGATCACTTCCGGGGTTTCGAGGCCTACTGGTCGATTCCGGCAGACGAGCCGACCGCAATCGGCGGGGAATGGAGGCCCGGTCCGGGTGCGGCCTTCTTCGAAGCCTTGCTGGAGCGCTTCGGGGAGCTGCCGCTGCTCGCGGAGGATCTCGGCGTGATCACGCCCGAGGTGACCGCTCTGCGCACGCATTTCGGCCTGCCGGGAATGAAGATCCTGCAGTTCGCCTTCGACGGGGGGGATGACAACCCCTACCTTCCCGAGAATCACGAGGAACTGGGAGTCGTCTATACCGGCACTCACGACAACGACACGACCCTCGGGTGGTTCGAGTCATTGCCGCCGGAGGACCGCGCCCGGGTGCTCCAGAGACTGGATGAGCCGGAGGGCGAGATGCCCTGGCCTCTGATCCGCACGGCGCTGGAGTCGCCGGCACGGGTGGCCGTGATACCGATGCAGGACGCGCTGGCGCTCGACGGCAGCCACCGCATGAACAGGCCCGGCACGACCGAGGGCAACTGGGGCTGGCGCTTCGACTGGGGAGACGTCCCGCCCGGGCGTGCCGGGGACTTGCGCCGGATGAACGAGGACGCCGATCGCATCCCCGATCGTTAGCGGCCCGAACGTGGTCCGAAGATCAGCCACAGGATGAAGCCGAGAAGCGGCAGCAGCACCAGAATCACGATCCAGACGACCTTGGCGGTGGTGGAGGCACTGCTCTGGACGGTGCTGACGATTGCCCAGATCACCAGGATCAGAAGGACGAGGCCGAGAAGGCCGGAGACTTCAATCATGGGTGGAATCCTCTGCCGTGACGGGCACCCGTGGCAGTCGCTGGCGCACGGGCATCCTATCGTTCATTGAGCCACTGGAGTGCGCGGCGCCGCGCTTCGCGCAGTTCGGCATCGCTCAGCTCCGCCGCAATCTGCTGCCGGAGCTGCTCGCCGGTGCGGTTGCCTCCGGACGCCGCCAGGCTGGCCCACTTGTGTGCCTCGACGCGGTCGCGCGGGAGGAGCTCGCCGCGCGCGAGCACGGCCGCCAGCCAGGCCTGCATCTCGGGGTGGCCCGCCTCCGCGCCGATCCGGGCGTAGTGTACCGCGCGTTCCGGGTCGGCGGGCAGGTTGCCGACGCCCTCCATGTACATCTGTGCAAGGTAGAAGGCGGCGTCGGTCTCGCCGTCCTCCAGGGCCCGGACCAGCAGGTCCCGGGCGCGCGCGGCGCGTTCCGGCCGCACGCCGGCCCTTGCGTCCGATACCATCAGTGATGCCAGCGCCAGGCGTGCGGCGCTGTCATCCCGCTCCTCGATGACACGCCGGAACCATGCCTCGGCCGCGGCGCGATCCGATTCCAGGCCGATGCCCCGAAGATGCATCCAGCCGATGCGCAACCCGTATTCGTTCTCGCCGGCCTCGTAGGCACTCTGGTAGTACTCGAGCGCCTTCGCGACGTCCGGCTCTACGCCGAGCCCCTGTTCGTAGAGCCACCCGACCTCCCCCATGGCCTGGACCGAGCCGCTCTCGGCCGCCGACTCGAGCCAACGGCGGGCCTCGACCACGTCGGGCGGCTCGCTCTGCAGGTGTTTCTCCGCCTGGAGTCGCTGCTCCTCCGCCTCGACTTCGGCCGCGGTTTCGGGGCTGTACGGAAGCGGCTCCGCGTGGGCAGGGCCCGATACGAAGAAGACGACAAGAAACAGGAATGCCCAGTGCATGCGTCCGGCTCCGGTGCCGATGGATCCTCTCTATGCTAACGTTAACGGCCGTTCACTGCATGATGCTCGACCGCGTGGAACAGAACCCCGACGCAAGGAGACGCTCGTCTCCCCTTCCATGGATCCTCGTATTGCTGCTGACGGTGCTGCTGGTGGCGGCCGGCTTGCGCATTTATTACCTGATGCAGGCGGAGCGGGAGACCGCGGTGATGCTGTCGCCCGCGGAACGGGAGACGCTGGACGAGAAACTGGCCGTACTGCAGGAGGCGTCGGTGAGGGCCGCGTCCGAGACCGCGGCACCCGAGGCGCGCACAGCGCCCGGCCGGGAGACGGCACCCGCCCCGGAGGTCTACGACGAGGATCCCGAGCGGCGCTATCTGCGCTTCACCGAGCGCGAGCTGAATGCGGCGATCGCGCGTGATCCGGCACTCGCGGGTCGGGCCGCGGTGCGTCTGTCGCCGGAACGGGTGTCCACGAGCTTCGTGGTGGACGTGCCGGAGGATCTGCCGATGCTCGGCGGACGGCGGGTCCGTGTGCAGGCCGGGCTGCAGGTGACGACCGAGGGCGACCGCGTTCAGGCGCGGCTGCTCGGCGTCAGTGTGGCCGGGGTGCCGCTGCCGAACGCATGGCTCGGCGGGTTCAAGGGACGCGACCTCCTCGAGGGCAGCGCCCTGAGCGCGCTTGGCGCCGGGATCGAATCGGTTGAGGTAGGGGACGGCTGGGTGGCGGTGCGGCTCGCCGCTTGAACCGCTGCGCCCGACTGCGGAAGCGCCGGTGGCGATCCGATAACCAGCCTCAGCGCAGCGCGAGCAGCTCCGGGGGTTCGTCGGGCACGACCACGAGGACGTGCCCCTCCGGGACGCTGCGCCAGCGCTCGCGTTCCGTGAGCGGCTCCGAGGCGATCACCACCGCACCTTCGGGAAAGCCGTCGTCGTCACTGGTGAAGTACAGGCTGGGGCAGGGGTCATTGATCGCGTGGCGGCTCGCGACCAGGCGGTCGCCGTCGGTGAGGATCACGTTCAGCAGTGCGCGGCCGGGTCCCATCCACGGCTCCAGGGTGGTAAACGCCTCCATCATCGCGCCTTCGAGGCTCAGGTCCGCGTCGTCGATGAGGTACTGGCGGATCAGCGCGAAGAGGTACTCCGAGTCCGTGGATCCGAGGATCTCCGCCTCTATGTCGGGGTCGAGGAGATTCTGGATCTCGCGCCGGATGTCCGGGCGAAAACCGTCGATCAGACCATTGTGGCTGTATAGCAGGTCGCCGTTCGCGAAGGGCTGGGCGTTGACCACGTCACCCCCGAACCCCGGCGTGGCGCTGCGCACAGCCGCGATCCACAGATCGGCGTAGAGGTGGCGGGCGAGGGGCGCCAGGTTGGGATCCTGCCAGATCGGATCCCCCCGCCGATACACGACCGCGGTGTCATCCTCTCCGTACCAGCCGAAGCCGAAGCCGTCGGCGTTCAGCCGAGCGTAGCGGAGCTCCTCGGGATCGCTGGCCTGGCGCGCCAGACTGTGCGGTGGGGTGAAGAGTATCTCCTGCAGCGCCAGTTCGGGACCGATGTAGGCGACGTGACGGCACATGGCTGACCTCGTGGGGTGGGTCGCGGCATGGGATTCATGGTAGCTTTCCCGCCCGAGCGATGCACTCGCACAACTTCGTCCCGCGACCCGTGAAACCCTTCATGTCGATCAGTTCCCCAACCCGCATGCGACCACGCCGGGGGCTCCGGTGAAGAAGACGGCACCGGCTCCGGACACGCGCCTGCTGGTGCTGGTTCGGCATGCGCAGGCAGGCGACGCCGAGCGCTTCTGGCAGGAGACCGGCCGGCCCGATCGGGAGCGGCCCCTGACCGGCGAGGGGCGCAAGCGCAACGAGGCCGCCGCCTCGGGCCTGTCCAGACTGGTCGCACGGGTCGATCACCTGTGGAGCAGCCCGTACACGCGGGCCTGGCAGACCGCGCAAGGCATCGCCGAGGTCTTCGGGCGCCCGGCCGAGGCGCCGGATCCGCTGGAGCCGCCATGGCGGCTCCAGACCCTCTCGGACTGGCTGGAATCGCAGGTCGCCCGGGGCGAGACCGCGATCCTGGTGGGGCACGAGCCCGATCTCTCCACTCTGCTCGGCAAGTGGCTCTGCGGGGCGGGCGGACGGGCCCCGGTTCCGATGGAGAAGGGTGCGGCCTGTGCGCTGCAGGTTTCCGGAAGGATCGCGCCGGGGACGCTGGAACTGGTCTGGAAACTTCCGCAGTATGGCCTGCGGCGGCTCTAGCGGAAACCATCAACAGCAGGGAGGCGCGATGTCAGCGAGCACACAGCACAACGGCTTCGAGACGGTCGCCGCCGTCGATCTTGGCTCGAACAGCTTCCACATGATCGTGGCCCGCTGGCATGAAGGCGAGGTGATCACCGTCGATCGCCTGAAGGAGACAGTGCGCCTGGCCAGTGGCCTGGACAATCGCAACCGTCTCTCCTCGGACGCGCAGGAGCGTGCGCTGGCGTGTCTCGGGCGGTTCGGGCAACGCCTGCGGGAAATGCCGCCGGGGAGCGTCCGGGCGCTCGGCACCAACACGCTGCGCAAGGCGCGTGGCGCCCGCCGGTTTCTCGAGGACGCCGAAGAGGCCCTCGGGCACCCGGTGGAGATCATCGGCGGCCGCGAAGAGGCGCGCCTGATCTACCTCGGGGTCTCGCACACGCTGGCCGATGACCGGGGGCGCCGGCTGGTGATCGACATCGGCGGTGGCAGCACGGAATTCATCATCGGCGAGCGCTTCGAGCCCCAGCTCGCAGAGAGCCTGCAGATGGGTTGCGTGACCTTCAGCAGCCTGCACTTCCCCGATGGCCGGATCAACGGCCGACGGTTCCGCCAGGCGGAACTGCACGCGCAGCTGGAGCTGCAGCCGATCGCCGCGCCCTACCGGGCGCTCGGCTGGGAGCAGGCGCTGGGATCGTCCGGGACGCTGCTGGCGCTGGACCGGATCCTGCAGGAGACCGGGCTGGAGAAGAGCCCGGGCATGAGCCTGGCGTCACTCGAGGCGCTGCGTGCCCGGATGATCGAGGCGGAAGACATCGAACGGCTGAGTCTGCCGGGTCTCAGTGATGACCGGCGCCCGGTGATCGTCGGCGGGCTGGCGGTGGTCATCGGCGCCTTCCGCGCGCTCGGGATCGAGCGATTGACCACGTCCGACGGGGCGCTGCGCGAGGGGGTCGTACACGACCTCTTCGGGCGCTTCCACCACGAGGATGTGCGGGCGCGCACCATCCGCCACCTGCGCAAGCGCTTCGCCGTTGACGCCGTCCATGCCGAGCAGGTGGTGGAAGAGGCGCGGCGCCTGTTCGGCCCGGTCGCGGAGACCTGGGGCCTGGGCAACGCCGATGCGGAGCTGCTGAGCTGGGCGGCGGAACTCCACGAGATCGGTCTGGCGCTTGCCCACAGCCGCTATCACAAGCACGGGGAATATCTCCTGACCCACGCCGATCTGCCGGGATTCTCCCGCCAGGAGCAGGCCGAGCTTGCGCTGCTGGTGCGGGTGCATCGCCGCCGCCTGCAGGAACGCCTGTTCGAGAACCTGCCGAAGGCCCGGCGCAAGCGGCTGGTGCGGCTGGCGGTGCTGCTGCGACTGGCGGTGCTGCTGCACCGCTCCCGGACCGATGCGCCGGTGCCGCTCGAGCAGATCTCGGCCTCGGGCAAGAACCTCCGCATCACCTTCGGAGACGATTGGCTGGCGGAACACCCGCTGACTGCGGCCGACCTGGAACGCGAGGCCGCCCAGCTGAAGGAACTGGGCTTCACGCTGAAGGCATCGTGATGCGGGATCGGCATCGCCGGCGCGCCCCGATGCAGCGCGCCGGCCGCGGCGCGAGCGTTATCGGTTGGCCAGTCTGGCCAGCAGATCCTGCTGCGCGGAATAGGGCTCCTCGCCGGGCGTCGGGGTCAGTCGCCGGTAGCTGCCGTCCTTCTGCAGGACCCAGGCGGAGGTGTTGTCGCGCATGTAGGCAAACAGCGACTCCTCGGCCGCCCGCTCGCGCAGCTTCGGGTCCTTGATCGGGAAGGCGGCCTCGACCCGCCGGAAGAAGTTGCGCGGCATCCAGTCCGCGCTGGACATGTACAGTTCGGGCTGCCCGTCATTGCCGAAGTAGAACACGCGCGAGTGTTCCAGGAAGCGCCCCAGCACGGAGCGGACCTCGATGTTCTCGGAGACCCCGGGTACCCCGGGACGCAGGCAGCAGATTCCGCGCACCAGCAGCTGGATCTGCACGCCGGCGCCGGAGGCGCGGTAGAGCGCCTGGATCACGCCGCGTTCGATCAGGGAGTTCATCCGCGCCGCGATCAGCGCGGGCCTGCCGGCCCGAGCGTGCTCGGTCTCGCGCTCGATCCGCTCCACGATCGCGGTGTGCAGCGTGAACGGAGCCTGCAGGAGGTCCTTCAGCTTCGAGACCTTGCCAAGGCCGGTCAGCTGCTGGAAGATCCGGTGCACGTCCTCGGTAATCACCGGGTCCGCGGTGAGCAGGCCGTAGTCGGTGTAGGCCTTGGCCGTTCCCGCGTGGTAGTTGCCGGTGCCGAGATGGGCGTAACGGGTGATGCGATCCTTGTCGCGACGCACGATCAGCGCCAGCTTGGCGTGCGTCTTGTAGCCGACCACGCCGTAGGTGATGTGCACGCCCGCGTCCTGCATGCGGTTCGCGAGCTCGATGTTCGCCTCCTCGTCGAAGCGGGCCCGCAGCTCGATCACCACGGTAACCTCCTTGCCCGCCTGTGCCGCCTCGATCAGAAGCTCCACCAGCTCGGACTGGGTACCGGTGCGGTACAGCGTCTGCTTGATCGCGAGCACGCTGGAATCGCGCGCGGCCTGCCGGATGAACTCGACCACCGGCATGAAGGATTCGTAGGGGTGGTGCAGCAGGATCTCCTGGGCGCGCACCGCCTCGAAGATGCTGACGCCGGTGCCGTGGTAACGCGGCAGGCTGGGGACGAAGGGACTGAACTTGAGGTCCGGGCGTTCGACCAGATCATGCACCGCGATCAGGCGATTCAGGTTCACGAGCCCGTGCACCTGGTAGAGCTCCCTTTCGGTCAGCTTGAACTGGGCAAGCAGGAACCGCGCATCGTCCTCCGGACAGTTGTCCGCGATCTCGAGGCGCACCGCCTCTCCGTAGTTGCGCTGCGGGAGCTCCCCCTCGAGGGCGTTGAGCAGGTCGTCGATCTCCTCCTCGCGCACAAACAGGTCCGAGTTGCGCGTCAGCCGGAACTGGTAGCAGCCGGTCACCTTCATGCCCTGAAACAGCTCGTCCACGTGTGCGTGCAGGATCGAGGACAGGAACACGAAGTCGTTGTCGCCGCCGGCGACCTCGCGCGGAAGGCGCACGACGCGGGGCAGGGAGCGGGGCGCCTGCACCACCGCGCGGCGGGATTCGCGGCCGAAGGCGTCCTTGCCCTTCAGCGTGACGATGAAGTTCAGGCTCTTGTTCAGGATGCGTGGAAACGGATGCGCCGGGTCCAGGCCCAGCGGGCTGAGCACGGGCTGGAGCTGCTCCCGGAAGTAATCCTTCACCCAGCGCCGCTGCACGTCGTTCCAGTGCGTGCGCCGGATGAAGCGGATCTCCTTTTCCGCCAGTTCCGGGATCAGCACCTCGTTCAGGGTGCGGTACTGCTCCGCGACGAGTTCGTGCGCCACCACGCTGATCTTCGCCAGCTGCTCCGAGGCGGTGAGCCCGTCGGGCCCCGGCGTGTGGACGTTCAGGGCGACCTGCTGTCGCAGCGAGCCGACCCGGACCTCGAAGAATTCATCGAGGTTGGTGGAGGAGATGCACAGCAGCCGCAGGCGTTCCAGCAGCGGGTAACCCTGATCGAGTGCCAGTTGCAGCACCCGCCGGTTGAACTCCAGCAGTGAAAGCTCGCGGTTCAGATACAGCTCGGGATTGTCGAGATCGATGTCGTTCATCGGGGAGGGGCGATGAGGTCAGGTCCCGAGCGTAAACCAATCCCCCGGTGCGGTATAGCGCGCACCGTTCGGGTTTCCCAACGCGTTCAGGCCGCCAGCAGGAACTCGACCAGGGCCTTCTGGGCGTGCAGCCGGTTCTCGGCCTCGTCCCAGACCACGCTCTGCGGCCCTTCCAGGACCTCGGTGCTGACCTCTTCCTCGCGATGCGCGGGCAGGCAGTGCATGAAGACCGCCTCGGGTCGTGCCAGGCGCATCAGCTCGGCATCGACGAAGAAGCCCGAGAAGGCCTGCCGGCGGGCGCTCTTCTCGTCCTCCTGGCCCATGCTCGCCCAGACGTCGGTCACCACGAGATCGGCCTCTTGCGCCGCCTGGCGCGGGTCACGCACCAGTTCCAACGCGGGTCCTGCGACGGCGCTGATCTCCGGGTCGGGGTCGTAGCCTTCGGGGCAGGCGGCCGAGAGCGTGAAACCGAGGAGGCGGGCTGCATGGATGTAGCTGTTGCACATGTTGTTGCCGTCGCCGATCCAGGCCACGCGCTTGCCGCGAATGTCACCGCGGTGCTCGAAGTAGGTCTGCAGGTCGGCGAGAAGCTGGGCCGGATGCTCCCGGTCGGTCAGTCCGTTGATCACCGGGACCGAGGCGTAGTTGGCGAAGCGTTCGACCTTTTCGTGCTCGTAGGTGCGGATCATCACGCAGTCGACCATGCGCGAGAGTACCCGCGCGGTGTCTTCTATGGGCTCGCCGCGTCCGAGCTGGGTGTCGCGCGGCGACAGGAACAGCGCGTTGCCGCCGAGCTGCTGCATGCCCACCTCGAAGGACACCCGGGTGCGGGTCGAGGACTTCTCGAAGATCATCGCCAGCGCCTTGCCGCGCAGGATGCCGTCGTGGTGGGTGCCGGCCCGGGTCTCGTCCTTCAGCTCGATCGCACGCTGGATGATCTGGCGGATCTCGGTGCCGGTGAGGTCCGCCAGGGATACAAAATGCCTCAGGTTCATGCGGTAATCCTATGTCTTTCCGTCTTGTCGATCAGCTCTAGCACGATGTCGGAAACCGTGTCGGCGATCTCGGCCACCTGCGCGTCGTTGATGATCAGGGGCGGAAGCAGGCGGACCACGCGTTCCGCGGTGACGTTGATCAGGAGACCCCGGTCCAGGGCAGTGCGCACGAGCTCGCCAGCGGGACGGTCCAGTTCAATGCCGAGCATCAGGCCCCGGCCGCGGATCTCCACGACCTCGCGCTGGTGGCCGAGCCTCTCTTCAAGGAGCCGCAGCAGTCGGGAACCCAGCCGAGAGGCCTCCTCGCGCAGTCCCTCGGCCTGCATCACGTCCAGTACGGTCAGCGCGGCGCGGCAGGCGAGAGGATTTCCGCCGAAGGTGGTGCCGTGGCTCCCCGGGGTGAACAGGTCCACCGCGCGACCGGCGACGAGGCTCGCGCCGATGGGCACGCCGTTACCCAGGCCCTTGGCGAGGCTGAGCACGTCGGGCAGCATCTCCTCGTGCTGAAAGGCGAACCAGCGCCCGGTGCGCCCGATCCCGGCCTGCACCTCGTCGAGCATCAGCAGCCAGTCGTTCTCGGTGGCGAGCGCGCGCAGATCGCGCAGATAGCCGTCCGGCGGGATGCCGATTCCGCCCTCGCCGGTGATCGGCTCGACCAGGATCGCGGCGACCTCCGGGTCGCTGCGGTACTCGGCGACCGCGGTCGAATCGCCGAACGGGACCCGGATGAAGCCCTCGAGCAAGGGCTCGAAGCCGTGCTGTATGCGGGCATTTCCGGTGGCCGTCAGCGTAGCCATCGTGCGTCCGTGAAAGCTGCCTTCCATCACGATGATCTTCGGCCGCTCGATGCCGCGACGGTGTCCGTGCAGTCGGGCCAGCTTGATCGCGGCCTCGTTGGCCTCGGCGCCCGAGTTGCAGAAGAAGACCTGATCCATGCCCGAGAGCGCGCTGAGGCGGCGCGCGAGCTTTTCCTGCAGCGGGATCCGGTAAAGATTGGAGGTGTGTATAAGCGTGTGCGCCTGGTCCGCGACGGCGGCCGCGATCTTCGGGTGGGCGTGGCCGAGCCCGCAGACGGCAATGCCCGAGAGGGCGTCCAGGTAACGGTGACCCTCGGTGTCCCACAACCACGCGCCCTCGCCGCGCTCGAAGGCGACCGGCAGACGGTTGTAGGTGTTCTGAAGGATGTCAGCCATCGGGATGTCTCCGAATTGAAGAAGGCCGGTGACGCCGTTTACACGCCGCACCGGCCCCTCGGGGAGACACGGCTCGGCGTGTCTCCATGTCTGCCGATTGTCGGACTATTTCATCTGGCTGGCAACGAAGTCCCAGTTGACCACGTTCCAGAAGCCTTCCAGGTACTTGGGCCGCAGGTTGCGGTAGTCGATGTAGTAGGCGTGTTCCCACACGTCCGCGGTCAGCAGCGGCGTCTTGCCGTCGCGCAGCGGATTTTCCGCATTGGAGGTGTTCACGATCTCCAGCGAACCGTCGGGATTCTGCACCAGCCAGGTCCAGCCGGAGCCGAAGTTGTTCGCGCCCATCTCGTTGAACTTCTCCTTGAAGGCGGCGACCGAGCCGAAGGTGGCACTGATGGCGTCGGCCAGTTTGCCGGGGGGTTCGCCGCCACCGTTGGGGCCCATGCAGTTGAAGTAGAAGGTGTGATTCCACACCTGCGCTCCGTTGTTGAAGATGCCGCCGGGCGGTGCCTTCTCGACAATCTCTTCCAGGGTGGCATTCTCGAATGCGCTGCCGGGCAGCAGACCGTTGAGCTTGGTCACGTAGGTCGCGTGGTGCTTGTCGTGGTGAAACTCCAGGGTCTCCGCAGAGATATGCGGTTCCAGTGCATTCTTCTCATAAGGCAGTGCGGGCAGTTCGTGTGCCATGCGGGATCTCCTTGACGGTATCTGCGAGGCTTCGCAGGGTTTTGGCGGACCCGGAAAGATAGACATACGACTTCCCGGATGCAATTCCCGACGTATTCGGTCAGCGTTAACGCGGTCGCCTCTGGCGGTATCGGTGACGAAACGCGCGCGACAGATCGCTTATCATGCCACTTGTCCCAGCCGGAAGCACCGGAGCCCCCCTTGAACCCGCAGCCCCGCCGACATGTCGGATCATCCGCGGCGCCTCCTGCGTGGCGACCGCCGGTCTCAGCATGTGGGTCAGCAACACGGCCACCGTGGTGCTGCTGCTGATCCCGGTCGCACTCTTCTGGGTCGGCCCGATGCTGGGATCGGGGTGACGGCGATGGCAACGACATCCAGTGCACCGGCCATGCGCTCGGCGCTCAACGACATGCTCTGGCTGCTGCCCGTGCCCCTCGTGCTGGTGGTGCTGAGTCGGGTCGGGGTCCTGCTGACGGACGGTGCGTTCGTCGGCGTCGTGCTGGGGCTGGCGCTGTTCATGACGGCGGGCATCTGGCTGCGGTCGGTGGTGCGCAGAAGGATCTTTCTTGCCGGCGCGCTGCGAGCGGACAGCCCGTGGTACCGGCACTTGCGCGGCGGAGCGCTGATGGCGCTGGTGGCCCTGGCGGGCGCGATTCCCCTGGCGGCGATCCTGGTGGTCGCGACCGTCCGGGTGGACGGTCCGCATCTGCTGCTCGGGATGGTGCTGAATGTGCCGGTGCTGGTGCTGCTGCGGGGATTCTGGAGCCGGCGGATCGCCGGTCATGCGGTCCCGCGGTTCCGGCCGATGCTCGCGCTGCGTCTGGCGCTGGCGGTCAATCTCGGATTGCTGCTCCTGGCGCTGGCGGCCGCGGCGCTGTTTCGTACCTACCCGGAACTCTCCGGGCTGACGCTGGTGGACGCGGTGCTGTCCGAGGCCGGCCGTCAGCAGGCCGCAAGCGGGCTGCTGCAGGGGCTGATGCAGCTGGCGGCGGCAAAGGACGCGATGGCCTGGTGGCTGGGACAGCAGGTCCTGCCCGGCGTGATCGAGCCGGGTCTCCAGGTCGCCGGCTGGATGGTGCTCGTGGCAACCGATGGACTGGTGGTATGGTCCTATCTGTTGATATGCGCCTCGGTGCTGACACTGGTGCACTGGCGCGCGTGGCATCCCGGGAGCCATCCA
Organism: Thioalkalivibrio sp.; assembly: GCF_041690275.1. Taxonomy (NCBI): domain Bacteria; kingdom Pseudomonadati; phylum Pseudomonadota; class Gammaproteobacteria; order Chromatiales; family Ectothiorhodospiraceae; genus Thioalkalivibrio; species Thioalkalivibrio sp. The sequence goes on along the minus strand of NZ_JAWLHP010000024.1, from coordinate 12,524 downwards.
GAATGAATAGCCATGCGCAAACTCGCAGTATCGGCGGCAACATGGCCAGGGCGCTTGGCGTGGTGCTGGCGCTGGCGCTGCTGACGGTCCTGGTGATCGACCAGCGCCCGTGGGACCGTCTGTTCGCGTCGGATTCCCGGGTCGGCGTCGTGATTCAGGGTCAGCGCTTTCTGCTCGCCGCAGAGGACGCCGGCATTGTCGAGCAGCGTGCGGTACGGCAGGCGGATCGTGGAGCCGCCGAGGCCGGCGACGCGGCCGGCCGGCTGGTGGCGGCCGAGCTCGACGTCCTGTTCGAGCGGCTGTCGGCGCGCGTGCCGGCGTATGCGGACTGGTACTTCTCGCTGCGCGGAGAGTACACGCGCCTGTGGCTGCTCATCCTGCGCTGGGGCGGACTCCTGACCGCGGATCCGGTGGTCTACAAGGGGATGGAGCTCGTGTTCGGCGGTGAGGAGCTGGCGGGACAGGTCAGTGCGATCGAAGGCCGGGTGGAGGGGCTGCTGGCGGCGCGCGCGCGCGAGTTGCGGACCGCCTGGCTGGAGGAGTTGCTGATGGTCGCCGGAGAACAAGGGGTCGAGGATGCGCCGGGAACGCCCTCGACGGTGGTGGTACTGGACGACCTGGCGCGAGAGTTTGCCGGTCACGGCAGCAGCGAATTCCTCACCCGTCTGTCGGCGAGTTCGGCCGGTGCGGCGTCCGTCGGCGCCGCGGCGCCGCTGGCGGCACGCCTCGCGCTGCGTTCCTCCGCGGCCGCAGCCGGCGGGGGATCCGTGGCGCTGAAGGGGGCAGGGCGCGGCGCGGCGAGGGCCGGCGGTGCGGGCGCCGGGGCGCTGGGCTGCGCCGCTGCCGGCCCCGCGGCCTGGGCCTGTGCGCTGGCGGTGGGCGGGGCCGCCTGGCTGGCGACCGACTGGGCACTGCTCTCTGCGGACGAGTGGCGCAACCGGGACGCATTGATCGCCGACTGGGAGAAACGGCTCGCGCTGCTGCGCGCGGATCTCGAGCAGAGTCTGCTCGAGCATTACGGCCAGGCCATCGAGGCCTGGCACGAGGGGATGCGGGTGGAGGTCGAGCGGACCTTCTCCCCGCTCGACTCCGTCCGCGGTGCCTCGGCCCGCTAGTGGGCCACGAGCAGACGCCGGGCGTTGCCGTAGGCGATCCGCTCGGCGACGTCGGGCGGCAGCTGGTCCAGCCAGGCCCTGATGTCGGATACGTGCTGATCGAGTTCCGACCAGCGGCGAACGCTGAAGGTGTCGGCCCCGATCAGAAACCGGTCGGCGTGAGTGATCAGCAGGTCCTGCCAATCCAGCGGCATGAAGCCGTCGGCGATCAGCCGTTCGCTGCGCATCGACAGGTCCACATGCAGACCGGGGTAGCGGCTCAGGTAATCCGCGATCAGCGGCGGGTAGGGGAAGGTGCCGGCGTGTGCCCAAAGGATCACGGCATCGGGCTCGAGCTCGTAGGCGCGGTCGATCACCGCCGGGTCGCCGTGGATCATCACCGGCAGTCCGCGCTCGCGCCCGATCGAGACCAGTTCCGCGAAGACCGGCGAGTGCCGATCGTCCGCGAACAGGTGCAGCTCTCCGATCCCTCGCCAGGAGCCCCTTGCAAGGCCTTCATCCAGGCGGTTGCGCACCCATTCGGGGAGATCCTTCTCGTGCATCCAGGTGTCCTTCTGCGCGGGGGTCCGGTAGACACCAAGAAACGGGAGGATCGCGTCCGGCGCGGCGTCCATCGCGGTCTCGACGAGGCCGCGGTCAGGGGTGATGATCACCGCCCGCTCGACCCCTGCCTCCTCGAGGGCGGCACCGATGCCCTCCGGGGTAACCGCGTCGACATGCGCTGCGTTGTAATGCAGGTGGGCATCAAACAGCGGGCCGTCGTAGGCGGCGGCAGTGGCCACGATTGCCAAGAGGGCAGTGGACGTGATGGCTCGCACCGCCGAGCGGATACACCTGGATGACATGGCTTGCTCCTGATCTTTAGCGTGCAAATCGCGGGTGGCGCCCCAACCAACCCCCCCTGCAAACGGCGGGGAAGGTTCATTGTGAAGGGTACCTCCTGGCGCCGTCACCGCTCACGTGGCGATGGGGCCCCGAACGCCTCCTGCAGCCAGCCGCGGAGCCGGTCCATGCCGGCATCCGTGGGCTCGGACGGCGGCCGGCCGCCGGGCACGAAACCGCGGTCGCGAAAGGGTTCCAGCAGTTCGGGAGCGCCACTGAACACGTGGACCGGTACGCCGGGACTCGCGTCCGCGCCGGTGATCAGGGGCGCGGGCTGGTGATCCCCGACCAGGATCAGGAGCGTCTCCGAGTCCGTGAAACGGGCGGCATAGCGACCGGCGGTCTCGAGGGCATACGCCACCGACAGGGCATAGTGCTCGCGCACGCGATCGTGGTTGCGCCATAACGACTCCGGTGTCTCGCCCTCGCCCTCCCACTGCAGAAAGACGCTGCCGTCGCCGATCTGATCCCAGTCTTCGATCACCGGCAGGATCGGAACCCAGGGTGCGTGGCTGCTGATCAATGCCAGTTTCGCGAAGACCGGGCGATCGTCACCGCGGCGCAGCGAATGCTCGAAGTGCCACCAGGTGAACTGGTCGGGCATGGTCACCCAGTTGAATTCGGGGCCGGCATAGGGGATATCGCTCGCCTCGTGGATCTCATCGTAGCCATACCAGCGACCCTCCGGCCAGGGCCGGGTGATGGCGGGCATGACCGCAAGGGTGCGGTGGCCCGTTTGCTGGAAGTCCTGCACCAGCGATGCCCGCTGCGTGCCGAGCAGGAATTCGTAATGCATCTGGTTCCGCACCCGTAGCCCGGTCAGCAACGAGGCGTGCGCGAGCCATGACTGCCCCCCGAACATCGGTGCATTCAGGGTGCCGCTGACCATGTGCAGGCCGGCCGCCGCGACATCCTGCTCGATTGCCTCCAGTTGTTTGCCCACGACCCGCGCATAGCGATCGTCGAAGAGGGCCGACACGCCGTAGGACTCGATGAAGCCGATGATCACGTCGATGCCGTCGAGACCGGGAAGCGGCGTCGCGCGGCCGGCGTCCGGCTCGTCGGCCAGCAGCGCCTCGAACTCCCGACGCTCGCTATGCGCGCTCCGTCCGAAACGCAGTTGATCCAGCACCAGGGTCGCGCCCGGGGTGATCGCGCGCGGAAGGCTGGGCAGGGCCGTGCCAGCGTGGAAGGCGGTGGTGCCGGCGATGCCCGCCGCGAGCATCGCAACGCCGGCCGCCAGTGCGATGGGGGACCGTGGTGCCGGCAGCGAGAGCAGCAGCCAGCGCACGAACAGCGCCAGCCCGGTCACCACCAGCAGCAGCGCGACGCCCGCGGCAATCGCTCCAGGGACCGAAACGCTGCCCGCCATCAGGTGGTAGACCGAACGGATCAGCGGGTAATCGAGGTAGAGGTTCAGGGAACGTCCGAGGCTCATCCGGGCCAGCCCGTCGGCGAGTGCCAAGAGGCTCAGCAGGGCGAGCAGGGACGCCGCGACCCCCGCGAGGCCCCGCGACCAGCGGCCCGGTGGCATCAGCGTGAACAGGCCCGCCAGCACCAGGGCCTCCAGCGCCACCCAGTTCGGGCCGAAACCGCCGTGCCGGGGAATCTCCAGCCCGAGCAGCAGCGCATTCAGGATCGCGAAGGTGGCAAACAGTCGAAGCAAGTGAGCTCCTCTCCGGGTGATCGGCTTTCGGTCCGCGGCCGCGGATGGACGGGGCCGGGAAGAACCGACAACTTCTGGCGGGGAAAGTTGTCCCAAGCGTTCGTGCAGACGGACGATGCGGCAGGGGAGATTATGGGCGGTTCGGGATCCGGGATGCAGTGGCGATGGCCCGCATCGCGAAGCGAGGGCTTCGGGTTCAGCGGATGGTCCGTGCGGCGCATCGGGCGGCAGGCCCGCCGTGTGGGCTTCACGGGCCTGCTGTGCCTCGCCGGGCTGCCCGCGGCGGCGCCGGGTGAAGACGGCTGGACCGCCGAGTCCCTGTTCGAGCAGGTCACGGAGCTGGCGGCCGCACGGTCGAAGAGCGCATTCGAGCCGCCTGTCTCCGGCCTGCCCGAGGCACTGCGCGATATCAGCTACGACCAGTACCGCGCCATCCGGTTCCGGCCGGAGCAGGCGCTCTGGCGTGGCGAGACCCGCTTCGAGGTGCAGTTCTTTCACCCCGGTTTCCTGTTCCCATATCCGGTCAGGCTGAACACGCTGGAGTCCGGGGTCATCAGTCCGATCGCCTTCCGGCAGGACCTGTTCCGCTATGACGCGGAGGCCGCCGCGCTCGAAGGGAAGGGCGAGGGCGGCAACGGTTTCGCCGGCTTTCGGCTGCACTACCCGCTGAACACCGACGGACACAAGGATGAGGTGATGGTCTTTCTCGGGGCGTCCTACTTCCGCCTTGTGGGCCCGGGTCAGGTATATGGCCTGTCCACGCGAGGCCTCGCGATCGATACCGCGTCGCCCGAGGGTGAGGAATTTCCCGCCTTTCGCGAGTTCTGGCTGGTGCGTCCGGGCCCCGAGGCCGACCGCGTCACCATCCTGGCGCTGCTTGACAGCCCGTCGGTCAGCGGCGCCTACCGGTTCGACCTCACCGCCGGCGAGGAGGTGGCGGTGGATGTGGAGAAGTACCTGTTCGCGCGTACCGACGTGGGCAAGCTTGGCGTTGCGCCGCTGACCAGCATGTATCACTTCGGCGCGACCAGCGAGCGCTCGTACGATGACTTCCGGCCGCGCGTCCACGACTCCGAGGGACTCCAGGTGCTGACCGGTGCCGGCGAGTGGATCTGGCGACCGCTGGCCAACCCGCGCGCCGTGCGGGGAACCTCCCTGCGCGACCGCGATCCGGGTGGTTTCGGGCTGGTGCAGCGCAACCGGGAGTTCGCGGACTATCTGGACATGGAGGCCGAATACCACCGCCGGCCCAGCCAGTGGGTGACCCCGATGGGCGGTGACTGGGGCGCCGGCGGTGTCGAGCTGGTGGAGATTCCCGCGCCGGACGAAACCATCGACAACATCGTCGCCTTCTGGGTGGGCGACCGTCCGTTCTCGGCCGGCGAGCGGCGCCACTATCGCTACCGGCTGACCGTCTTCGACGACACGCCCCCGGGCGATCCGCCTGCCCGTGTGGTGCGCACACGCAGCGGCTGGGGTGCGGTTCCCGGTGCGGCAGACCCGCCGCCGCGCAGCCTGCGCCGCTACATCGTCGATTTCGCGGGTGGGGCACTCGAGGGTCTCGGTCCGGACGCGGCCGTCGGTGTGCAGCTGGATACGAGCGCAGGACGTCTTGACGATGTGCACGTACGCCGGCTGCCGGACGGCGAGGGCTGGCGCGCCACCTTCCTGCTGGATCCCGCGGGCGGGCGCGCCGCGGATCTGCGCCTGCTGCTCACCCTGGATGGCGCCCCCGTCACGGAGACCTGGAATCACGTGTGGTATCCCGATGAACTCTGAAGCGGTGGTCGGACACGATCCGGCCAGGGATCCCGCGGGCGAGGCCGCGGGGGAGATCCTTCAGGCGCCCGGTAGGCGAGGGCGGCGCGTGCTTTTCCTGGGATTGGTCCTGGGCACGGTGGCCCCGGCCGCATTCCTGATGACCCGCATCCTGCCGACCACGGGAATGGGGCCGCTGCTCTGGGTGATATTCGCGCTGTTTCTGTGCACATTCACCTGGATCGCGATCTCGTTCTGGACCGCGGCGGCAGGTTTCGTGCTCCGTTTGCTGAGGCGCGATCCCCTCAGCCTGCGTCCGGTCCCGGCGGGAGCCGTGTCCGCGGGGCCTGTCCGGCTGGCCGGACGGCGGACCGCCATCGTGATACCCATCTGCAACGAGGACCCGGCGCGCGTGATGCAGGGCGCGGAGGCCATCTGCCATTCCCTGCTGGCTACCGGACAGGCGGCGGCCTTCGATCTGTTTCTGCTCAGCGACAGCAATGACCCGGATGTGATTCCGGAGGAGGAGCGGACCGTGTGGGCCCTGCAGGGTCGACTGCCGGCACCCTGCCGTACCCACTATCGGAGGCGGCCGGTGAACAGCGGTCGCAAGGCCGGCAATATCGCCGAGTTCTGCCAGCGCTGGGGCGGCCGCTACGATTACATGATCGTCCTGGACGCCGACAGCGTGATGGAGGGCCCGACGCTGGTGCAGCTGGTGCGGCTGATGGATGCGAATCCCGACGCGGGCCTGATCCAGACAATGCCGCTGCCGGTGCGTCAGGAATCCCTGTTTGGACGCTTCCAGCAGTTCGCCAGTGCCCTGCACGGGCCGATGCTCGCCACGGGTCTGAGCTTCTGGCAGGGGAGTGCCGGCAACTACTGGGGACACAACGCGATCATCCGTGTCCGGCCGTTTGTGGAGCACTGCGAGCTTCCGGTGCTGTCGGGCCGGCCGCCGCTGGGTGGCGAGATCCTGAGCCACGATTTCGTTGAGGCCGCGCTGCTGCGCCGTGGCGGTTGGGACGTGTGGCTGCTCCCGGATCTCTCCGGAAGTTACGAGGAACTCCCGGGCAACCTCGTGGATTACGCCCGGCGTGATCGGCGCTGGTCGCAGGGCAATCTCCAGCACCTGCGGCTGCTGAGCACGGCCGGGCTGCATCCGGTGAGCCGGCTGCACTTGCTGTTCGGGGCGCTTGCCTATCTCGCCTCGCTGTTCTGGCTCCTGATGCTGGGGACTGCCTCGGCGGCCGCGGTCGTCGCGTATCAGCTCCAGGCGCCGGGGATGGCCTCGGCGGCGCAGCACGGCTCCATCCCGGTGTACGCACCCCTGGCCTACCTGCTGCTGGCGGTAACCGTGGTCCTGTTGCTGCTGCCGAAGCTGTTCGGCGTGGCCCTCGCCCTGCGCCGCGAACCGGAGCGATTCGGTGGACCGGCGCGTCTGGTGCTTGGCGGACTGCTCGAAACCCTGTACTCGGTCCTGATCGCGCCCTTGATGATGGCCTTCCACAGCCTTTTCGTCGGGGCGGTCGTCCTCGGGCGCAACGTGAGCTGGACGTCCCAGTCGCGCGAGGGGCGGATGGTGTCCTGGCACGAGAGCTGGCAACGTACGCGGCCCTTCGTGCTGGGAGGGCTGGTCTGGGGAGCGGCGGTTGCCTGGGGCGCGCCAGGATTCTTCTGGTGGCTGTCCCCGGTGTTCAGCGGGTTGCTGCTCTCACCCCTGCTGGTGCGCGTCAGCGGGAGCCAGCGCGCAGGATACTGGCTGCGTGAACGGAATCTGCTGCTCGCCCCGTCGGAACTCGCGCCCAGTGCCGCACTGGCGGTGCTCGGCAGGCTCGAGTCCTGTGCGGTTGCGGCCCCCGAGCGGACGGGTTCGGGAGACGCGGCCGGTGCGCCGGTCGCCTGGCTTCAGGATCGCCGGGCGCGCCGGGCGGGCACCCGGGACCGCGTGAGGAACAGACGCGGGCTCGGGTCGGAAAGCGGGTGGGAGGACGCCTGCAACGACGCGTGAGCGGTGTCGGGCGATTGCACCGGTCTGACCGTGATCAGCCGACTTCTCTTCGGCGCAGGAGACTCATCCTCTGCATTACCTCGTCGCGGCGGATGAGCCAGTGGTGCATGGCGCCGGCGATATGCAGAACGATCAGCGCGATCAGTGCATAACCGACGTACTGGTGCCAGAGAAAGAGGGTCTCCGACAGTGCGTCGTCACGACCGATCAGGCCGGGCAGCTCGAACTGGAACAGATTGACCGGAAACCCGCCGGCGGCCGTGGCCAGCCATCCGAGGATCGGCATTGCGATCAGCAGAAGGTAGAACAGCCTGTGCACCATCTGGCTGGCGACGCGCTGTGGGGCCGGCAGTGGTGTCGCATAGGCGGGCTTGCCGAAGGTGAGCCGGGTCAGCAGCCTCAACAGCATGAAGCCGAGAATCAGCACCCCGAGGGTCTTGTGGGTCGTGTAGACCAGGTCGGTCCCTGCCGCACCGAGCATCTCGCGGAGACCGTCGAACCCGAAATATCCGATGGTGCCGCCGAAGGCGAAGGCCAGTAGCACGAGGACCGCGATAAGCCAGTGCAGCAGGCGCTGTATCAGCACATAGCGCGGCATCCCGGGTTGATCGGCGGAGGTGACGTCGCTCATGGTCGCTCCCTTCGGTTGGAGATTCGGTGTGATTGGCCTGCGCTTTGGAGGAGCGGAAGAGAAAACGGTTCCCGAAGCGCGGCCGTCGGTGGCGGCCTTCCCCGGGGTCGGGCACAGCTCGCGGCGAGTGCTTGACCGCAACCCGGTCGGGGCTTACTCTTTGCCCGCCTAACCCGGGCGGTTAGCTCAGCGGTAGAGCACTGCCTTCACACGGCAGGGGTCACTGGTTCGAACCCAGTACCGCCCACCAAAAAAAGACTAGGTGACAGCGACCCGGGAGTCCACCCCGGTCGCCTCTTCTCGCCGGTGGCACGAAGACGGCGCAGGTGACCAATGGCGGACGAGACAACGAGCCGGGACACGCCACGGCGCGGTCATGCTCAGTGCAACCCGCCCCGCGACTGCTCTCGCAACCGGGCCACCGGCATGTCGGATGGTGCCACCACCTGGATGCTCGCCGTGCCCTCTTCGATGGCGGCCTGCCCCGCGTGCTTTTCCCCCTGGCCGACACCCTGCTGCGCCGGAGGCTGTTCAGGTGAACCGCGCCCGCTACCCGATTCTGCCACTCCTTGTCCTCGCCACGACGCTGCTCACCGGATGCGGGGGTGGCATGACCGCCGCCGAACTCGATGCCAGCTACCTCGTTGCGCTCGAGGAAAGCGCCGGGCCCGCGCGGCGCATGGAGGAAGATCCCGAGCGCCTGGAAGCCGCGCTGGCCGGCGTGCGGGAATACTTTGGCGACGTCACCCGCGCTTCCGTACGCGAACTGACCGCACAGGTCTACGCGCCGGACGCCTACCTGAACGATAACCTCGCCGCGGTACGCGGAGCTGATGCCATCGAGACCTACTTCCTCGACGCAATCGAGTCCGCGGACGTCCTCCGGCTCGAGTTTCTCGCGACGGCCGTCGACGGGATCGATGTCTACGTCCGCTGGCGCATGCATATGGAGGTCCCGGCCCTCAACCGGGGCGAACCCATGATCAGCTACGGAATGAGCCAGTTCCGCTTCGACGAAGCCGGCCGGGTGCTCCTGCACAAGGATTTCTGGGACTCCGCCAGCGGGCTCTTCGAGCACGTGCCCGTGCTCGGCCGCGTGCTCCGCCACCTGCGCCCCGCACACTGAGCGCACCCGGCGCGGGCGGGGAGGTTATGTCGATCGGCGAAGACCGAATGGAGCGGGAGTTCGGGCGATAGTGGTCCGCTCGTTCCGGTCTCCACCGTTGGACAGGCAGTTGCCCCTTTGTGAAAAGGGCGTTTTTCCTTCCTATACTCCCGGCATCCGATCCAGCCGTTCGAGGCCCCACGGATCCCTCGAATCCGCCATCTGGTTCGCCCCGTGGCCGGCGCCGCGGGTCCATGCCCTGGTTGCAGAAAACAGTGTGGAGCTGTCGCCGATGAGCTCGATTGCATGCCCGACGACATCCTCCGCGCTTCCCTATACGGGCGACGAGTCGACCATGCCTGCGCGGAGTTCCAGGAAGGTTGCGAGGACTTCGGTACGCTCGGCTCTGAGGCCGGGATCGCGGACCACGTTGAAGGTGGTCGAGGTGCCCAGGCCAATCGCGGGCAGTGCTTCGCCGGACGCGGGTATGAGTGTTGTCAGCGGCTTCAACGCTCGCTCCGATGCCGGTGCGACCTAGAGGATTGCACTACCCCAGGGAGCACACCATGCACGGATCGACCGACGAACGCACCCGCACGGGGATGAGTCCGGAGGCGCTGAAGCGTGCCTTCGTGGACAGCATGTTCTTCAATCAGGCTCGGTACTGGCGGGTCGCAACCACCCACGACCTGTTCATGGCCGCGGCATACACCGTGCGCGACCGCATGCTGGAGCGCTGGATCCGCACCGCGGAGGCCTACCGCGACGTGCGTGCGCGCACGGTCTGTTATCTGTCCGCGGAATTTCTTCTGGGTCCGCAGTTGGGCAACAACCTGATCAATCTGGGGATCGTCGACAGCGCTCGTCAGGGAGCACGGGATCTCGGGATCGACCTTGAGGCCATCTTCGCCGAGGAGCCGGAACCAGGACTCGGAAATGGTGGCCTCGGACGCCTGGCCGCCTGCTACCTGGATTCGCTCGCGACGCTGTCGGTCCCTGCGATCGGCTACGGCATTCGGTACGAACACGGGATCTTCGACCAGAGCATCGACGACGGCTGGCAGGTGGAAGACTGCGACCTCTGGCTCAGCCATGGCAACCCCTGGGAAATCCCCCGTTACCATCTCCGATATCCGGTGCAGTTCGGGGGCCACACCGAGCCCTACACCGACGAACACGGACGCTTTCGGGTGCGCTGGGTTCCACGCATCGACCTTTACGGCATCGCCTACGACACACCCATTCTGGGTTTTGGGGTCGACAACACGAACCTGCTCCGGCTCTGGCATGCCACAGCAGGCAGGTCCTTCGACCTGCAGGCCTTTCATCAGGGCGATTATTACGGTGCGGTACATGCGAAGGTCGCGGCCGAGAACATCACCAAGGTGCTGTACCCGAATGACGAGCCCGAAGTGGGCAAGGAACTGCGGCTCAAGCAGCAGTATTTCTTCGTGTCCTGCTCGCTGCAGGACATGATCCGCCTGCACCTGCAGGATGCGGAAACCCTGGAAGACTTCCACGAGAAATTCTCGGCCCAGCTCAACGATACCCATCCGGCGATTGCCGTGGCCGAGCTGATGCGCCTGTGTGTCGACGAGCACGGCATGGACTGGGAGCCCGCCTGGGATATCACACGCCAAACCTTCGCCTACACCAACCACACGCTGCTGCCGGAGGCGCTGGAGACCTGGCCGGTGGACCTGTTCGGTCGCCTGCTGCCGCGGCATCTCGAGATCATCTACGAGATCAACCGCCGGTTCCTGGACGAACTGCGCATCCGTTTTCCCTTCGACCCGGAGCGCATCGAACGCATGTCGCTGATCGCGGAGGGGCCGGTGCGGCGGGTACGCATGGCGAACCTGGCCACGGTGGGCAGTTTTGCGGTGAACGGGGTCGCCGCGATGCATTCCGAATTGGTGAAATCCACCGTGCTGCGCGACTTCCATGATCTGTGGCCCGAAAGGTTCCACAACGTGACCAACGGCGTGACCCCGCGGCGCTTCATCCAGCTCAGCAATCCCGACCTCTGCGGCCTCGTTACGGAAGTGGCTGGCACCGGCTGGGCTCGGGATGCGGACAACCTGCGCAGGCTCGAACCGCACGCGCGGGATGCCGCCTTCCAGGAGCGCTGGCGCGCGATGAAACGCGCGGCGAAGGAACGGCTGGGGGCGCGTATCCAGCAGACAACCGGGGTGCTGGTGGATCCGCTATCCATGTTCGATATCCAGGTCAAGCGCTTCCACGAATACAAGCGCCAGCACCTGAACCTGCTGCACATCGTCACGCTGTACGAGCGCATCAAGCAGAACCCGGGGCTGGACATGACGCCACGCACCTTCGTGTTCGGCGGCAAGGCGGCACCCGGGTATTTCATGGCGAAGCTGATCATCAAGGCGATCCACTCGGTCGCCGAGGTCATTAACCGCGATCCCCAGGTCAACGGACTGCTGCGGGTGGTGTTCGTCCCGAACTTCAACGTAAAGAATGCCGAGGTGATCTACCCGGCGGCCGACCTTTCCGAGCAGATTTCCACCGCCGGCAAGGAGGCCTCCGGTACCGGCAACATGAAGTTCTCGATGAACGGCGCATTGACCATCGGCACGCTGGACGGTGCCAACGTGGAGATCCGCGACGCGGTCGGGCCGGAGAACTTCTTCCTGTTCGGGCTGACCGTCGAGGAGGTCGAGCGCACACTGGCCGAGGGCTATCGGCCCTGGGAGATCTATCGGGAACACACGGAACTGCGGACCGCGATCGACCTGTTGCACTCGGGCCTCTTCTCACATGGTGACACGGATCTCTTCCGCCCGCTCACCGACAGCCTGATCCACCATGATCCTTACCTGCTGTTGGCCGACTATCAGGCTTACGTCGAAACCCAGGCGCAGGCAGAGGCCCGTTTTCGCAACCCAATGGACTGGACACGCATGTCGATCCTGAACACGGCGCGCATGGGCCACTTCTCCTCGGACCGGGCTATTCGTGAGTATTGCGAGAAGATCTGGCGGGTGCAGCCGGTACCCGTTTCACTCACCACCACCCGGTGAAGACCCGGCCTCAAACGGCGCAATTCGCTGCGCTCATTGGCACCCCACACGTGAACGCCATGGTCATCGAGGGAACCAGGGCGCTCCGTGTCTGCGATCAGGAGCCCTGGGCAGACTCGGGATGCGCAACAGGGTCAGGCCTCGCCCTGTAGCATGCAGGCCACCCCTTGCGCGCGGAATTGTTGAGAATGGATGAGTGGCTGGAGTTGGCTCTAGTGGGCCATGCGGAAAGTTCGGTACCAGATCGCTTCGCCAGAAGCGCCGGCGCTGCGTTGGGCAAGTTTGAAATAGGCCCACTATTCCTGCACT